>DAOMPU010000051.1:0-11503 GCA_035444925.1 Terricaulis sp.
CGGGCCTGCGCATCGCCGGCGGCACCGATGAAATCCTGAAAAACATCATCGCCGAGCGCGTGCTCGGCCTGCCGCAAGACGTGCGCGTGGATAAGGGCGTGGCGTTCAAGGATTTGCCGAGCGGACGCTAGGGGCTTTACAGCCGTTATTCGGACCAAACCGCGAGTTCGACGCCGTTCGGATCGGCGAAGTGAAAGCGCCGGCCGCCGGGAAAGCTGAAAATCTCCTGCAGGATCGGCGCGCCCGCTGCGCGCACGGCCGCGAGCGTGGCTTCAAGATCGGCCGAATAGAGCACGACCAGGGTTCCTGTTCCGGGCGGCGCGATTTCCTTCGCGCGGTCAAAGCCCCCGTCCACGCCCGCGCCGGAGAAGCTTTGATAGTCGGGGCCGTAATCGTGGAAGGTCCAGCCGAACACGCTGGCGTAAAACGCCTTGGTGGCCTCCACGTCCCGAAGCGGCAGTTCGATGTAATTGATGGAATGGTGCTTGTGGCCGGCCATGAGCGGTTTCCTTAGACGAGCCCATCAAACAGCATCGGCTCTTTGGCGCGCCAGCCTTCGATTTGCAGCAATCTGAGCTTGGTGGCGATGCCGCCGGTGGCGGAAAAACCGACAAGCTGAAAATTCGCGCCCACCACGCGGTGGCACGGCACGATGATGGCGAACGGATTGCGGCTCAAGGCCTGGCCCACGGCGCGCGCGCCGTCCGCCTCGCCGATGGCGTGGGCGATCTGGCCGTAGGTGCGCGTTTGCCCCGCCGGAATGGAACGCGCGGTTTCATAAACGCGCGCGTTGAACGCGCTGACGCGACTCATATCCAACTGGATGGCGCGGAGCGTTTTCTTTTCCCCGCGCAGCAACGCGGTAAAATCCTCGATTGCGCGCGCGATCGGTTTTGGGGGCTCGGCCTCGTCGGCGTTAGGGCACAGGCGCAGCAGGCGCGTGCGCGTAGCTTCCGCCGTTTTCTCCGGCAATTGCGCGCCCAACACCCCGCGCGGCCCCCAGGCCAAGCCGCAGCGCCCGATGGCGGTGTCGAACAGGGCGTAGGCGAACACGGGGCCTCCCTTCATTGCGCGCCCGACTTGCCGAGGGGCGATCAGAGGTGTAGAACATACAGTGAACATGCTGTCTCGTCCAGCCCCCCAAGCTTCCGGTTTCGCCGTTCTGGCCGCCGCCATGGCCGGCCAGCCGCTGCATGAGCTTTGTCCGGCCGGGCCCGGGGCGGAGGCGGCCGCTTTGGGCTTTGCGCTCGGGCTCGCGCGCAGCTGGGCGGGGCGGATTTTCTGGGCGGGGGAGGCGGGCGCGTTCGCGGAAGAAGGCGCGCCTTATGCGCCGGGCCTGGCCAGCTTTGGCATTGATCCAGGCCGGCTCACCATCATCCGCGCCGCCAAGCGTGAAGATGCGCTCTGGGCGGCTGAACAGGCGCTTGGCGCGCGCGGGGCGGCGGTGCTCTGCGCGCTATCGGGGCGCGGGCGCGCGCTCGATCTCAAAGCCACGCGCCGGCTGCTGCTGTTTGCCGAGCGCAGCGGCGCGCGCTGCCTGCTGCTGCGTCCGCACGCGGAAGCCAGCGCGGCGTGGACGCGTTGGCGCATCGCGTCTGCCCCAAGCGCGGCGCCCGCGCGCGAACTGGGCGCGCCTGCTTACGCACTCGAGCTTATCCGCAGCCGCGCCGGCCCCGCGGGCGCGCGCTTTATCGTTGAATGGAATGCCCATGAGTGCAGCTTTACAGAACGTATGGCTCGCGATCGTTCTGCCACGCCTCAGCACGGACCGGCTGATCCGATCCGGGCGCGCGCCTGAGGGGCGCGCCTTCGCCACCTATGCCAAGCAAGGCGGCGCTTTTTTGCTGCGCGGGGTGGACGCGCGCGCTTCCGCGCTTGGCTTACGGCTCGCCATGTCGCTGGCCGATGCGCGCGCGATTCAGCCTGATCTCGCCGTGATCGAAGCCGATCCGGAGGAAGATGTGCGTACGCTCGATCGCATCGCCGCATGGTGCGGGCGTTTTACGCCGGTTGTGGTGCTCGATCCGCCCGACGGGCTTTTTCTCGACATTACCGGCTGCGGGCATCTGTTTGGTGATGAGGCGGCGCTGCGCGATGCGCTGTGCGCGCGTCTGGCGGCGCAAGGCTTCGCCGCGTGCGCCGCGCTTGCGCCGACGCCGGGCGCGGCCTGGGCGCTGGCGCGCTATGGGCGCGCGCGCGAAGCGGGATCTGATCTGGCGCAAAGCTTGGCGCCGCTGCCGGTCGAGGCTTTGCGTTTGAATGAGGATGCGGGCGCCTTGCTGCGTCGGCTGGGGCTGAAAACCATCGGCCAAATACTTGCCGCGCCGCGCCAAGCTTTTGCGGCGCGCGCGGGCGAGCATGCGCTGCTGCGTTTGGATCAAGCGCTTGGCCGCGCCAGCGAAGCGTTAAGCCCGCGCCGGCCCGCGCCGCCCGTGTTCGCGCTGCGGCGTTTTCTCGAACCGCTGTTCAGCGTTGAAACCATCCTTGAAGCCACGCAGCGGCTTTGCCTCGATGTGATCGAAAAACTTGAGCGGCGCGGCGCGGGCGCGCGGCGTTTGCATCTGCATCTCTTCGGCGTGGATGGCAAAGATCGCGTGATCGAAATTGGCGTCTCGCACCCCGAGTGCGCGCTGAAGCCGCTGCTGCGGCTGTTCCGCGAAAAACTCGATCGCGCGGCGGAGAATTTAGACGCAGAGTTCGGCATCGAAGCGGCGCGGCTTGATGTCGTGCAGCTGGAGCGCATCACGCCGGAGGCCGCCGCGCTGGTGGCGGGCGAAAAGCCCGCGGCGAGCGCGGAGGATGTCGCGGCGATCGTTGATGTGCTGAGCGCGCGGCTGGGGCCAAAAGCGGTGCTGCGCGCGGTGCTGCACGATACGCACCAGCCGGAAAAAGCCGGCGCATGGCGCGCGGCGTTAGGCGCCAAGCCCGCAGCCTCCGCTACATCCGCCGCGCCGCGTGACGGGGTGATGCGCCGGCCGCTCACTTTGTTTGCGCGCCCGCAGCCGATTGAAACTTTGGCCGCTGTGCCGGATGGCCCGCCGATCCGTTTCCGCTGGCGGCGCGTGCTGCGCGAGGTGGCGCGCGCGGAGGGGCCGGAACGCATCAGCGGCGATTGGATGGGCGGCGGCGCCACGCGCGATTATTATCGCGTGGAGGATAAAGAGGGGCGCCGCTACTGGCTTTACCGCGAGGGCCTCTATGGCGGCGATGCGGCGCCGCGCTGGTTTGTGCACGGGCTGCTCGCATGAGCTTCGCCGAACTCTGCGCCGCCACGAATTTTTCTTTCCTGCGCGCGGGCTCTCATCCTGAAGAGATGGTGGAGCAGGCGTCGGCGCTTGGTCTCGCCGGCATCGGCGTTGCCGATCGCAACACGCTGGCGGGCGTGGTGCGTGCGCATGTGATGGCCAAGGAGAAGGGCGTGCGCCTCATCGTCGGCGCCCGGCTGGTGTTCCGTGACGGGACGCCCGATGTGCTTGCCTACCCGAAAGATCGCACAGCCTACGCCAATCTCACGCGCCTGCTCAGCACCGGAAATCTGCGCGCGCCGAAGGGGGCGTGTTATCTGGATTTTTCTGATCTCATCTCACACGCCGAAGGGCTGCGCTGCATCCTTATTCCGCCGGACGAGCTCACGGCGCTGGCGCGCACAAAAGAGTCGCTCGAATCTATCCGCCAGGCTTGCGGCGCGGTCTGGCTTGCCGCGCCTTTCCGTTTTGACGGGGAAGATCGCCGCCGCCTGCGCATGCTCAAAGCGCTGGGCGCGGAAACCGGCGCGCGCCTGATTGCAACGACAGAGCCGCTTATGCACGATCCCGCGCGCCGGCAATTGCTCGATGTCGTCACCTGCATCCGCGAAAAGACGAAACTGAGCGAGGCGGGCGCGCTGCTGGCCAAAAACGCCGAGCGGCATTTGAAGCCGCCGGCGGAAATGGCGCGGCTTTACGCCGATGCGCCGGAAGCGTTGGCGGAGACGGCGCGCTTCATCAGCGACATTTGCTTTTCCATGGACGATCTCTGTTACGAATATCCCGAAGAAAGCGCCGAAGGGTACGCCGATCCGCAAGCGGCGCTTGAGGCTTTGGCTTGGCGCGGGCTTGAAGGGCGCTATCCGAAAGGCGTTCCCGAAAGCGTTAAGGCGTCCTTGACGCGTGAGCTTGGGATTGTCGGCCGGCTCAAATACGCGCCGTACTTTCTCACCGTTGCCGATATTGTGCGTTTCGCCCGCTCGGGGAAGGATCTGCATGGAAAGGTGATTGACCCCATTCTCTGCCAAGGCCGCGGCTCGGCGGCGAATTCCACGATTTGCTACGCGCTCGGCGTCACCGAAGTGAATCCCGATGGCGGCAATCTAGTGTTCGAGCGTTTCGTCTCGGAAGAGCGCAACGAGCCGCCTGATATCGATATCGATTTCGAGCATGAACGCCGCGAAGAGGTGATCCAGTACATCTATGAGAAATACGGCCGCGACCGCGCCGGCCTTTCGGCCGTGGTGATCTGTTATCGTGGGCGCAGCGCCGTGCGGGAAGTGGCCAAGGTGTTCGGCTATTCCGAAGATAGCATCGCGACGCTTTCCGGCATGCTGCACTGGTGGTCGCGCGGCATGGATCAGGCCGATCTGCGCGAGCATGGGTTTGACGTGCGCGACGCGCGTTTGATGCAATGCATCGGCCTTGCCCAGGAATTGTACGGCTTTCCGCGCCATCTTTCTCAGCATGTCGGCGGCTTCGTGATCACGCGCGAGAAGCTGCACGATGTCGTGCCGATTCAGAATGCGGCGATGGATGCGCGCACGGTGATCGAATGGAATAAGGATGATCTTGAGGCGCTGAAAATCCTGAAAGTCGATGTGCTGGGCCTGGGCATGCTCAGCTGCCTGAAAAAGGCGTTCGATCTGATGCAGCGTCATTATCCGGGCTGGATGAGCGTGCTGCCTGCGGCGGAAGGGCGGAGCCGACCTGAGATCGCGTGCTTTACTCCACAGGATGACGCGCGCGTGTACGCCATGCTGCACCGCGCGGATTCGCTGGGCACGTTCCAAGTGGAAAGCCGTGCGCAGATGACGATGCTGCCGCGGCTCAAGCCAAAAGAATTTTACGACCTGGTGATCGAAGTCGCCATCGTGCGGCCTGGGCCGATCCAGGGCGGGATGGTGCATCCGTATCTGAAGCGGCGCCAGGGCGAGCCGGTCACGTACCCCTCCGAGGAATTGCGGGAGGTGCTGAAGCGCACGCTTGGCGTGCCGTTGTTTCAGGAGCAGGCGATGCAGATCGCCATCGTGGCCGCCGGCTTCAGCCCTTCGGAAGCCGATTCGTTGCGCCGCGCGATGGCGACGTTCAAACGTGTGGGAACAATCAAATCCCTGAAGGATAAATTCATCAATGGCATGATCGCCAAAGGCTATGAGCCAGCCTTCGCCGAAGCGTGCTTCTCCCAGATCGAAGGCTTTGGCGAATACGGGTTTCCCGAAAGCCACGCCGCCAGCTTCGCCATCCTGGTTTACGTCTCTTCCTGGCTTAAATGCTATTACCCGGACGTGTTCGCCGCCGCGTTGCTGAACGCCCAGCCCATGGGCTTTTATGCGCCCGCGCAGATCGTGCGCGATGCGGGCGAGCATGGCGTGGAGGTGCGCGCCATCGACGTCAATCATTCCGATTGGGACAATACGCTCGAGCCCGGCCCCGAAGCGGCCAAGCGGCTGCATCAGCGCCACAGCGACATGCGCGGCGACGTGCGCGCGCGTTGCGCGCTGCGTCTGGGATTCCGCCAGGCCAAAGGCTTGGGCGAGGAGGAAATGCGCCAGCTCGCCGCGCGCCGCGGGCGAGGCTATGATTCCGTGCGCGATGTGTGGCTGCGCAGCGGCTTGCCGGCTTCCAGCATCGAGCGGCTGGCCGATATCGATGCGTTCCGTTCGCTTGGGCTCGATCGGCGCGATGCGTTGTGGGCGGTGCGCGGTTTGAACCGCGTCGGCGGGCAGGAGGATTTGCCGCTGTTTGCGCAGGCGCACGATCCCACGCGCGAGAGCGATTTCGATTTGCCGGGCATGACGCTGGGCGAGCACGTGGTGGAAGATTATCGCACGCTGGGGCTGTCGCTGAAAACGCATCCGGCGGCGCTGCTGCGCGAGGCGATGGCGGCGCGCCGCGCCATGCGCGCTGAAAAGCTTACCGAGATCGCCAATGGCCGGCGCGTGCGCGTTTCAGGGCTGGTGCTCGTGCGCCAGCGCCCGGGCACGGCCTCGGGCGTCATTTTCATGACGATGGAGGATGAAACGGGCGTGGCCAACATCGTGGTGTGGCCCAAAGTGTTTGAGCAATTTCGCCGCGAAGTGTTGGCGGGTCGGCTGGTGGCCGTCGATGGGCCGGTGCAGAGCGAAAGCGGCGTGATCCACGTGATCGCCGAGCGCATTTACGATTGGACGCCGATGCTGTCGCAGCTCTCCACGCGCGGGCCGGAGATTGATCCAAGCGCGCCGACGGATGAGCCGCGTAAGAACGGGACGGAAGATTCCCGGCGCCATCCGCGCAACGTCCGCATCAATCTTGATGTGTCTCCCGCCGCGGAAGTCATGCCCAAAGGGCGGAATTTTCACTGACGTCAGCCGCGCCAGCGCGCGAAAATCGCGGTAGGCACGACCAGATCGCGCCCCGCATGTGGCAGCGCCATCTCGCCCGCCTCCCATTCGCCGCCGATAAAAAATTGCCGCGCCACCTGATCGAGCGCGATATAGGAAAGCCGCACCGCATACACGGTGGCGATCATGAAGCCCTTTGCGCTCGCGCGCTCGTTCGGATCGGTGCGCAGCAGCGCTTGGCAGGCGTCGAGAAGCTCCGGCAAATCGCTTTCAAGCCGCCAGGTTTCGCCATCGGGCCCGCGGCCAAATTTCGGCGGATCGAGGATCACGCCGTCATAGCGGCGCCCGCGCCGGATTTCGCGCTTCACGAAGCCGAGCGCATCGTCGCAAATCCAGCGGATCGGCGCGTTCTCCAAGCCTGCTTCGCGCTGATTGTCGCGCGCAAAGCCGATCGCTTTTTTCGATGCGTCCACATGCGTCACCTTCGCGCCGGCCTTGGCGCAGGCGAGCGAGGCAAGGCCGGTATAGCCAAACAGGTTCAGCACTTCAGGCTGCGCGCCGCGATGAGCCTTGATGCAATCGCGCGCAAAGCGCCAATGCACCGAATGCTCGGGAAAGAAGGCGAGGTGCCGGAACGGGGTGGGGCGGGAGAGGAAGCTGAGATCGTCCCATCGCAGCGTCCAGCTTTGCGGCAGCTCGCGGTTGAAGCGCCAGCGCCCGCCTTCTTCGTCATCGGCCGAAGAAGGCGCGAAGATCGCATCAGCGCCGTCCCATTCGCTCGGCGCCAGCGCAGGCGCCCACAGCGCCTGCGGCTCAGGCCGCACGAAGCGATAGGGGCCCACTTGCTCGAGTTTGCCGCCATTGCCGGAATCCAAAATCCGGTAATCGCGCCAATCATCGGCGATCAGAATTTTAGGCGCGTGCGCCGTCATAGCCGCGTCTCCGCCACACATCGTAGAGCATTACCGCGGTGGCGACGGCAAGGTTCAAACTATCGGCGCGCCCGCGCATCGGCAGTTTCACCAGCCGATCGCACGCCGCCTCCATTTCCGGGCTGAGCCCCGATTGCTCGTTGCCCATGAACACGACCACGCGCTCGGGCAGAGTTTCGTCCGCCGCCATATCCGCGCCCTTCAGCGAAGCGCCGATCAGCGCCGCGCCGCGCTGGGTTTTATACCGCACGAGATCGCCGAGGCTCGCGCGCGCGAGCGGCATGGCGAAGATCGAGCCCATGGTGGCGCGCACGGCTTCCACGGAAAACGGATCGCACGTCTCGCCCACCAGCACGACACCGCCCGCGCCCACGGAATCCGCCGTGCGGATGATGGTGCCGAGATTGCCAGGATCGCGCACCCCATCGAGCGCGACGATGGTTTGCCCCTCCAGCGCGTCGAGCGGGGAGAGACGCTGGCGATAGGCGCC
This sequence comes from Terricaulis sp., assembly GCA_035444925.1. GTDB lineage: Bacteria > Pseudomonadota > Alphaproteobacteria > Caulobacterales > Aquidulcibacteraceae > Vitreimonas. The sequence continues at coordinate 7,994 of DAOMPU010000051.1, forward strand.
GATCACCGTCTGGGGATTATCGCGTTTCGCAATCTGGGCGAGAATATTCTCGCTGGTTTCGATCAGCCGCACCCCGCGCGCCTCGCCCGCCTCGATCAGTTTGCGCACCGGCGGGCGCTCGAGGACGTTCGGCGAATAGAGCAAAATCTCCGGCCAGGCGTTTAAATCGGCTGCTTCCAGCGCCAGGCGCGCGCCTTCGGCCAGGAACAGGCCGGTTTCGGCGCGGCCTTTCTTGGCGTGCAGCGCCTTCAGCGTCTTGATCAGCGGATTGGAAGCGGAGGTGATCTGGTGGGCCATGTGTGTTCTGTGTTCGCCCGCCGGGGTTTTCTGGTTTTCGCTTATTTTGTTCGGAGTTAGAAGGGCGTTAAGGGGCCGGGAGGTGCGCGCGGCGCGGGAAACATGATTGGCCTGTTCTTCTCTCAGTTGATCTTATACTTGGCGGCCGCCTTGATTGGCTTCGCCTTGGGCTGGCGCCTTTACGTCATGGCCACCTCCGCGCGCCGCGAGGCGGACCGCGAAGAGGTGGAGAAACTGCGCCGCGATCTGGCTGAAGCGCAAGTGCGCCGCGCGGCCGCGCCATGATCGAGCCGAACGAAGAGCCGCGCCGCCCCATCGCGCTGTGGGTGGGCCTGATTGGCGCCGGCGTCACCGCGATCGCCGGCATGTTTGGCATGCACAATGCTTCGGTGTGGCGTTTGCCCGCCGTGCTCGAGGCGCGCGTGGAGCAGGCGCTGCTGGCGGCGGATTTCGGCGGCCTTGAAGTGGAGATGGATGGGCAGCGCGCCAAGCTGCGCGGCCTTGTGGGTGATGAAGCCGCCATTGCCGCCGCCACGCGCGCGGCGCTTTCGGCGGCCGGCGCGGGCGGGCCATGGGCGGGCGGCGTGACCGTGGTGGACGCCTCGGGCGTTGAGCTGGGCCGCGTGGATAGCCCCTATTATTGGCGCGCTTGGCGCGAGGAGGGGCGCATCGTGCTGGAAGGCGCGGCGCCCAGCGAAGCGGCGCGCGAGGAATTGATGGAGGCCGCACGGACGGCGTTCCCCAACGCCCGCGCGGTGGACGGCATGCATATCGCCGGCGGCGCGGCCTCGCCGCGCTTTACCGACATGGCGCGCGAAGGCGTGCGCGCGATCGCGCGCCTTAACACCGGCGAAGTGCGCATCGCGGACTCGCAGATCGTGTTCATCGGCGATGGGAACAATCAGGCGTTCGAGGCGCTGAAGAGCGCGTTCGCAAATCCGCCCGCGCCTTTCCGCGCGCGGATCGACGTAACGGTCGATGGCATCGATCTCGCGCATCCTGAGTTGCAGGGGCTCAATCTAGCGCGCGGCGACGCGGATGCGTGCGCGGCGGCGTTCGATCGGGTGATGGAGCGCAACGTGATCAATTTCGCCACCAATTCGGCGGCGATCGATCCTTCCAGCCGGCAAATCCTCGATGCGCTCGCTTCCGTCGCGCTGCGCTGCGACCGCTTCTCCATCGAGGTCGCTGGCCACACCGACAGCCAAGGCGCGCACGATCTCAACATGGAGCTTTCCACTCGCCGCGCGCAATCGGTGGCCAATTACCTCGCCGGCCAGGGCGTCGAGCGCGGGCGCCTCAGCGCGCGCGGCTACGGTTCCGATCGCCCGCGCGCCAGCAATGCGACGCCCGAGGGCCAGGCCGCCAATCGCAGGATTGAGTTCAATGTCGCCGGTTAGAGAGCGCACGCTATGATCTACCTGATCACGCAAATGGCGGGCCCGCTGCTGCTGGTCGCCGCTTTCATGGCGCTTTCGGGCTGGGCCTATGCGGCGCAACGCGCCGCCGCCGGCGATGAGCGGCTGCGCAACGAACGCAACGCGCTTGTGCGCGACATCGTCGGCCTCGCCGCGGGCGAGAGCGTCGCCGCCAACGACGAGGGGCCGGCCGAACGCGAAGTCGATGTCGCGCGGCGCATGGGTGAGATACATATCTCGCGCATCGCCGAGCTTGAGCGCCAATTGAGCGCCGCGCGCGCCAACGCCGATAGCGCCGCCGCGCAAACGGCCGAATTGCAGCGGCTGCTCGATCTGCGCGATGCAGAGCCGGAACCGGCGCTTCTGGTGGAGACGCAAACGCCCGCGCCTGAGGCGCCCTCGATCGATGAGGAAGCGGCCGCGCTGCAGGCATGGCGGCTCCGTTATTTCGAGCAACGCGTACGCTATCTCGAAAGCGCGCCAGCGCCCGCCGCGCCGCCTGAGCCCGAGCCCGCCGTACCGCCGGCGCCTCTGGAAGGGTGGCGTGCGCGCGTGGCGCAGGCCGAGGCGGCTTATCTTGGCGATGCGCTGCGCGCGCAAAGCGCGCCCGCGCCCGAGATTGAAGCGCCGGCCGAAGAGATCGCGCCCTTCGCGGCCGATGCGGATGTTGATGTGCTGCTGCGCTGGCGCATGCTCTATCTTGAACGCCGCGTCGCGCATTTGCAGGCGCAAGCGGACGCGGCGCCCGCGCCGGCGCCGGTCAGTGCGGTTGAGCTGCATCCGGCCGGCCCCGATCCGGACCGCTGGAAGTGGCGCGCGCGTTATCTTGAAGCGCGCACGCGTCATCTGGAGCAGCGCTTGGCCGAGCGCCCGGCGATGATCGAGGCGCCGGCGGCGCCATTGTTGGATGAGGAAGAAGCCCCAGCGCCGCCGCCCGCGCCGCGCACGGCTAAGCCGGCGATGCTGCCCGCCGCGCGCAACGGCGCGCCCGATGATCTCACTTTGATCGACGGCGTCAGCCTGCAGCAGCAGAGCACGTTCTATTCGCTGGGCGTGTTTCACTTCGATCAGATCGCCGCGTGGTCGGCGGAGAACGTCGCCTGGATTGATCAATATCTGCGGCTGCGCGGGCGCGTTGAGGACGAAGAATGGGTGGAGCAGGCGGCTGATCTCGCCCGCGAAGGCCCGGCGGCCGCGCGCCGCATCTATGAGGACGAGGACGCCTAAACGCCGGCGATCGTGATGGCGAGAACGTCCGCGCCGTAGCGTTTGAGTTTGGCCTCGCCAATGCCCGGCACGCGCCCGAGCGCGACGAAATCCTGCGGCTTGGATTGCGCGATCGCCGCCAGCGTCGCATCGGAGAACACCACGTAGGGCGGCACGTCTGCCGCGCGCGCGGTGTCGCGCCGCCAAGTGCGCAAGGCTTCGAACAATTGCGCGTCCGCGCCGGAAAGGCCGGCCTTCGCCGCGCCTTTGCCGGCGCGGGCCTCCTTCTTGCCGCCCCTTTTTGCCGGTTCGCGCACGCGCACGGTGCGCTCTTTGCGGAAAATGGCGCGTACGGCCTCATCATCGCCGATCGAGAGCGTGGGGCGCTCGTCTTCGCCTTCGCTCAGCACGCCTTCAAACAGAAGATGCTCAATCACGTTGCGCCAGACGCTTTCGTGCTGATCGGCGCCGATGCCGAAGGTGGAGCGTGTGGCGTATTGGTGATCGAGTTGGTCGTTCGGTTTGCCCAAAAGATGCGCGATCACGCGCCCGCGCCCGAAGCGCTGATCCATGCGCATCACGGCCGAGA
>DAOMPU010000052.1:0-11105 GCA_035444925.1 Terricaulis sp.
TGCGCCATCATCAAGCCGGGAACCGCCCCGCCCGCGCACGCAGCCAGCAAAAGCGCGCCCAGCGCGCCGGCGACCAGAATCCGCATGTCGTCCTCCCCTGATGCTGGGGTGGATTTAGCCGCCGCGGCGCGCCTTGTCTGCCCTTTCGCGCCGATGTGAACGATTGGAAAGCGGCGCATCATCCGAAGAAGTGGATGCCGGTTCTTCGATAAGATGATGCGAAATCAAAAACCTAGGCGCTAGATTGCGACCATGATTCCCGTCACGCCCCGCCTCGCCCTGGACGAGCGCGACCTGGAGGAGCGCTTCATCCGCGCCGCCGGGCCGGGCGGGCAGAACGTCAACAAGGTGTCCACCGCGGTTGAACTGCGCTTCCGCCTCGGCGGCTTCACCGAAATGCCGGACGACGTGCGCGCGCGGCTGGAAAAACTCGCCGGCCGGCGCCTCACGCTCGACGGCGAGATCGTGCTGCGCGCCGATGCGCACCGCACGCAAGAGCGCAACCGCGCCGAAGCTTTAGAGCGGCTGATCGACTTGGTGGAGCGCGCCACGCACGCGCCCAAGCCGCGCGTAAAAACCAAAATCCCGCGCGCGGTGAAGATGAAGCGGCTCGAAAACAAATCGCGCCGCGCCGACGTGAAGGCGCGGCGCGGGAAAGTGCGCGGGGATGATTAGGGATCAGGGATTAGGTGTTGGGGATTAGGGGACGCCCCAAATCCCCAATCCCTAAAACCCAATCCCTATTCCGGCTTTCTAAACCGCATCACAAACTGATCCGTGCGGCCGCGGATCGAGGGATCGAACACGCTGACCGAACGGGCGTCCTGCGGATTGCGCAGAAAATCCGCTTCGCCATCGAATACAAAGCCCGCGGCCTCCACTTCGCGGCGCACCAGCGCCTGATCGATGCGGTGGTTGGTGGTTTCCGCGTCCGTTTGCAGCGGCGAACCGTCGATCGCGCTGTGATCGATCACGATGTAAACGCCGCCCGGCTTCAGCGCCGCGAACGCCGCGCGGTTCATCGCCTCGCGATCGCCGAGGCCGTAGGCCGTCAGCGCCATGTCGTGATAATTCTGCGCGGTGAAGATCACATCGAGCGGCTCGGCGAACGCGAGTGCGTCGTAAGGAACGCGCGTCATCACCGCGTTCGGATATTGCGCGGCCACCGCCAGCACCGGCGTTTCGTATTGGCCGGCTGCGCCATCGGGGCGGATGGTCGGGAACACGCGCCCCTCCTCGCCCACGGCGACCGCGAAGAGCCGCGTCCAATAGCCGGAGCCCGGGAAAATATCGGCCACGCGCATGCCGCGCGTGATGCGCGCGAAGGCCAGCGTTTCCGCGGCGTGGCGATCGGCGTCGCGCGCGGTTTCCTCGGCCGGGCGGCGGCTGTCGGCCAAAGCGGCGGTGATGTGCGGCGCGTCGGCGGCGATTTCCATCGGCGCGGGCGGCGGCGCTTCGGCCTGCTGCGCCTGCTGGCCGCAGGCGGCCAAAGCCAAAGCCGCCGCGGCGGCGAGTAGAATGTTTTTCATGGGCGTTCCTCCACGCGCACGATGTAGCGCGCGCGGGGGCGCAAGTCAGGCCGTGCGCGACGAACGGCCTTTATCTTCCCCGCTTTCCCGCCTGCGGCGGCGGGGTGAGTTCCAATTGCTCGGGTGGGGAAGGCAGGCGCGGCGCCAGTTCGATTTGCGCGGGCGAAGCGATGTCCACGCCGGCGTCGCCGGCGCCCAATTCCTTGAACTTGCGCGCCTGCGGCAGCACCCGGCTTTCGACCGAGCCGATCATCTCGTTATAGCTTTTCACCGAACGCTCGATCGCATTGCCCACGCCCGTCATCTTGTCGATCATAATGGCCATGCGGCCGTGCATCTCGCGGCCGAGTTCGGCGATTTTCTGCGTGTTCTTGGCGCTTTCTTCCTGGCGCCAGCCATAAGCCACCGATTTCGCCAGCGCGACCATGGTGGAGGGCGTGGTGATGATCACCTTCTGCGCGAACGCATCGTCAAACAGGTTCGGATCGCGCTCGGCCGCGGCGGCCAGGAAGTTTTCGCCCGGCACGAACAGCACAACGAAATCGGCCGTATCGGGCACGTGCTTCCAATAATCCTTGGAAGCGAGGTTCTTCACGTGGCCCTTCAGCTCGGAAGCGTGTTTCTTCAAAAACGCTTCGCGCGCCGCATCGTCGGTCGCTTCCATCGCGTCGAGATAGCCAGAAAGCGCGACCTTCGAATCCACCACGATGCAGCGCCCGCCCGGCAGATTGATCACCACGTCCGGCCGCAGCCGCGCGCCCTCGCCGTCCGTAGTGGAAAGCTGCTCCTTGAAATCGACGTGCGCGGAGAGGCCGGAGAGCTCCAGCACGTTGCGCAACGTCTGCTCGCCCCAGCGGCCGCGCATTTTGGGCGAGGCGCGCAGCGCTGTGAGCAGGGTTTGCGTCGTCTTGTTGGTGGCGCCCACGGCATCGACGATCTGGCGCACCTGCTCGCCCATCGCGGATTTATCCTGCAGCCGCGCCTTATCCAGCGCCTCCACCGAGAGCGCGAGTTTGGCCAAATGCTCCTGCGTCGGCGCCAGCACCTCCTTCACGCCGCCCTGGGCGGCCTGCTTGTGCTTTTCAAACGTCTCGTTGGCCAGGCGCATGAAATTGGCCTGCGACGCTTCCAGCGCCTTGGCCGCGACAGCGGCGAAACGGGCTTCCTCGCTCTCGCTGCGCCCCTCGGTGGTCGCCTTCGCGGCGGCCAGATCGGCGGTAAGGCGCGTGTTTTCTTCGCGCAGGGCCGTGAGTTCAGCCACCGCCCGGTCGCGCTCGGCGCGGATCGGCTCGACGCCCGCCGAGCGCACGGCGAACCAGAGCGCCGCGCCCATGGCCGCGAGCGCGAGAAAGATCAACAAAATGGGCAGCGATTCGGTCATTGCGGCAGCCTAGCAGCTAGGCGCCGACCCTCCCATGCCGCCCCGATATAGGGTGTTCTGGCGCATGGGCAAAGGGCGCGGCCGGGCTTAAGATCGCCGCCCATGAACCCGTTTGACTACCTGATCCCGATCGCGCTGATCGCGGTTTTCGCCGCGCTGCTTTTTGGCATCTACGCGCTGTTCCGCGGCGGGGAATTCGGGCGCTCCTGGTCGAACAAGGCCATGCGCATGCGCGTGCTGCTGCAATTCGCGGCCATCGTCGTGCTGGTGGGCGCCATGCTGTGGAAGCAGAGCCATGGTTAAGCTGGATAAGATCGTCACCAAGGCCGGCGATGGCGGCAAGACGCGCCTGGCCACCGGCGAGCCGGTTTCCAAAGCCAGCGCGCGCGTGGAGGCCTACGGCGCGGTCGATGAGCTGAACTCGGCTGTCGGCGTAGCGCGGCTGCACACGGCGGGCGATGCGCGGCTCGATCCGATCCTGGCGCGTGTGCAGAATGATCTGTTCGATCTCGGCGCCGATCTGGCCACGCCCGCAACAGACAAGTTCGAAGCGCTGCGCGTCACCAACGCGCAGGTGGATCGCTTGGAAGCCGAGCTTGACGTTCTGCACGCGGCGCAGACGCCGCTCGCCTCTTTCATCCTGCCTGGCGGCTCGGCCGCGGCGGCGCATCTGCACTTGGCCCGCGCCATCGCGCGCCGCGCCGAGCGCGCGATCACGCGGCTGATGGAGGAAGAGCCCGCGCTCAATCCCGCTTGCGTCAAATACGCCAACCGGCTTTCCGATTTGCTTTTCATCATGGCCCGCGCGGCGAACGATGACGGAAAATCCGACGTGCTCTGGATCCCAGGCGCTAATCGCTGAAAAGCAAACGGCCCACGCTTGCGCGTGGGCCGATGAACCTCGTTTGAAGTTGCTTAGTGCTTGTCGGCGCGCTTGGCGGCGTCTTTCACGTCGCCGATCACATCGCGCGCTTCGCCCTTGGCCTTGTCGATCTTGCCTTCGGCCTCAAGCTTCTTGTTGCCGGTCAGTTTGCCGGCAGCTTCTTTGGCGGCGCCGGATGCTTTATCCATGGCGCCTTTGACGTGTTCTTTGTCCATGAGGGGGTTCTCCTTGGTGGGACCAAAGAAGAACGCCAAACTCCGCGCGCAGTTCCTTAGACGATGTATTGCGCGCCATTCATCGTGAGCGTCGAGCCGGTCATGAAACCCGAGCCCTCAGACGCCAGGAACGACACCGCGCTGGCGATTTCCTCGGCTTTGCCGAGGCGTCCCACCGGAATGCCGCCAATGATTTTCTTGAGCACTTCCTCGGGCACCGCCGCCACCATGTCGGTGTCGATGTAGCCGGGCGCGACGCAATTCACGGTGATGCCTTTGTTGGCGCTTTCCTGCGCCAGCGCTTTGGTGAAGCCAATCATGCCGGCCTTCGCGGCGGAATAATTGGTCTGCCCAGCCTGGCCTTTTTGGCCGTTGATCGAACTGATGTTGATGATGCGGCCCCAGCCGCGCCCGCGCATGCCTTCGATCACCTGGCGGGTCATGTTGAAACACGAATCCATGTTCACGCGGATCACTTCCGACCATTGCTCATGGCTCATCTTGTGCAGGAAACCATCGCGCGTGATGCCAGCATTGTTGACCAGCACGTCGATCGGGCCGAGCTCCGCCTCGACCGCCTTGGCCGCGGCCACGCAATCGTCGAAATTGCCGACATTGCCTTTGACCACCATGATGCCGAGCTCGGCGGCGGTTTCCTTGGCGGCGGCGTCGTTGCCCGAATAGCCGGCGGCGACCTTCATCCCGTCAGCCTTGAGGCGCGCCGAGATGGCCTTGCCGATGCCTCTGGTGCCGCCAGTCACGAAAGCCACGCGCGTCATTCAATCCTCCCAATTTTATTGCTCTGTTGTCAGCCCCAACCTGGCAAGAGTTCGCCGCCCTGGCAACGCCCGGCCCCGCGCCGGGGACGAAATAGCGCCGCCGCCTCGAAGGGCTAGCTCGGCGCGGGCCGCTCCATGTAGAAAAGCGGCCATGATCCGGACGGTCGTTCTCTACGCGCTCGCCCTGGCCGCCGGCGCGTTCCTGCTGCAATGGCTGCAATACCAATATTTCGCCCGGCTGTTCTCGACCGAGATTTACATCGCCCTGATCGCGGCGGCTTTCGCGGCGCTTGGCGTGTGGGCGGGGATCAGGTTGGCGCGCAAACCGGCGCCGGCAACATTCGAGCGCAACGACGCCGCGCTGGCCGCGCTTGGCCTTACGCGGCGCGAGCAGGAAGTGCTGGCGCTGCTGGCGGCGGGCAAATCCAACAAGGAGATCGCCCAAAAACTGGGCGTCTCGCCCAACACGGTGAAGACGCAGCTCGCCAGCCTCTACCAGAAGCTCGAAGTGAACCGGCGCACGCAGGCGGTCCAGAAGGCGCGCGAACTGGCGCTTATTCCCTGAAATCGCGCCGCCAAAAGGCTGATCTGGACGAATTCACCCGTTCGGGTGATGGAATTTGCGCCGCGTTGCGTGCTGTCTTGCCCGCGCAGCGAAGCCGAGGGAGGCCATCCATGTTGCTCACCGCCCTGAAATACGGCGCCGTCTCCGGCGCGATCGTGATCGCAATCATCATCGGCGGCATGCTGTACGCCGATGGCCCGGGCGGGGGCCATGCCTCCTCCTCGATGTGGTTCGGCTATCTTGTGATGATCATTGCCCTGTCGATGATCTTCCTGGCCATCCGCGAGCATCGCAACAAGGCGCTGGGCGGGGTGATCAAGTTTTTGCCGGCGTTCGGGCTGGGCGTGCTTGTCGCGGCCATCGCCGGCATCGTCTATGTCATCGCCTGGGAGACCTTCCTGGCGACGACCCAATACCCCTTCATGGACAATTACGTCGCCCGCTTGGTTGAGGCCAAGCGCGAAGCGGGCGTCAGCGGGCCGGAGCTGGAGGCGTACATCGCGGAGCTGGAAGGCATGAAGGCGGCCTACGCCAATCCGCTCATGCGCCTGCCGATGACCTTCATCGAGATTTTCCCCGTCGGCCTGCTGATCGCCCTCATCTCGGCCGCCATCTTGCGCAATCCGCGCGTGCTGCCGGCGCGCGCCTAACTTACCTTTTCCGGAAAGGCATCCCCCATGAAACTCGGCGCATTCTCCATCAGTCTCGCGGTCAAAGACATCGCGGCCTCGCGCGCCTTCTATGAAAAGCTCGGCTTCACCGCGTTCGGCGGCAATCAGGATCAACGCTGGCTGATCATGAAGAACGAAACCACGCTGATCGGGCTCTTCCAAGGCATGTTCGAAAAGAACCTGCTGACCTTCAATCCCGGCTGGGACAGCGACGCCAAGCCGCTCGAGAGCTTCGACAATGTGCGCGACATCCAAAAGCATCTGAAAGCCGCGGGCATTGCGCTGGGCGCCGAGGTGGATTCCAACAAGCCCGAAGGCCCGGCGCACCTCACGCTCGAAGACCCGGACGGCAATCAGATTTTGATCGATCAGCACCGCTAAGCCTCTTGGCCGGGCGGCGCTTCTTATCCACACTCGCCGCATGACCGACCTCGCCGCCGCCCGAATCGACACCGTGCGCCGCCACATGGCGCTGGAGATCACGCACGAATGGGACGCCGTGCTCGCCACGTTCGAGCGCCCGCGCTACGAGATGCATGGCGGCGGCCAGGTGTTTGACGGCGAAGACGCCGTGCGCGCCTATTTCGCCGCCTCGCGCGTGCCCTTCCCCGATCAAGCCAACGAGATCATCGCGATCGCCCATGCGGGCGACACCGTGCTGGTCGAGTTCTGGCTGACCGGCACGCATAGCGGCCCGCTGCGCCATAACGGGCGCACCATCGCGCCAACAGGCAAAAGTTTCCGCGTGCGCATGGCCGCGAGCTTCGAATTCGCGCCGGGCGGCGAAAAGATCATCTGCGAGCGCCCCTATTTCGATCAGGGCATGGTGGTGCGCGCGCTGGGGATCGCTTAGGTCGCGCTGAGGCCGAGTGTTTGCCGGTAGCGCTCAAACAGGCCGGGCGGATCGGGAAACAGCGTCCACGGGCCGCCGATCCATTGGCCGAGCGCCACCATGTGCGGGCGCGCCAAATCATTCATGCCCACCAGCGAGAAGAAAAACGAAAATTGCGCGTGCGCGAAGGCGCGCTGGTAGAAATCATCGGTCACGGGGCCGGCGTGAAACGCTTCGTTTGCGGCCGCCACTTCCTCGAACACGCTTGGCTGCATGGCGAACGCGAACCCCGCTTGCGCATCGCCCGCGCGCATCTGCGCAAAGATGATCTCATGATACGCCTGCACGACGAGCGCACGGCTGGCCGGCAAAAGCGCCTCCTGATTGAGCCGCGCAAACGCCAACATGAAATCATGCGAGCCGAACCATTTGGCCGCGAGCGCATCCGCATAGCCGGAATAGGCGCGGATCGGCTTGCGCGCGGCGCTTTGAAACGCCTCCCAGGCCGCACTCATCGCCGGCACTTGCGAAAGCCCTTTGAGTAGGCGGATCAGAAATGTGAACGCCACCCCGTCGTCGCCGTCCTGCGCGATCGCGGCCTCAAGCTCGGCGCGCGCGCGCGTCAGGCGCGCCTCGAACGCGTTGAACATCTCGTCCGTCACGGTGGAGCTCATGCCGGAGCCGCGATAGCGCCAGCCCCAATCCACCAGCAGCGCGCCCTTGATGGTGCGCCCCATCGGCTGGCGCTCCAGGCCCGCCAGATCGAGATCCACCTCCGACTGATCGCCGATATTCCCGAGCAGCACGCAGGCGCCGTCAGGCGTTTGCGCGCGCACGATTTGCGCCAGCGCGCGCCAGCGCCGCGCGCGCAGATGCGCCAAAGCTTCCGCCATGCGTGGATGGCTGGCCAAGCGCGGATCGCCCGGCGGCTCGGCCTGCGCCTGCGCGAAAGCGGCGCGCGGCGCGAACACGCCGGCGCCCGCCAGGGCCGCCGCCAAGCGCCGCCGTGTCAACATGCCCGCGCCTCCGCCAAACCGCACGCAACGCAGCACCGGCGCGCCGGCGCGTCAAGCGAGGCCAATCTAGTCTCTACGGCGCGGATTGTATTCGAAGATGATCATCAGCTGCAGCGCTAGGATCAGCAACGCGCAGCCCGAGAGCAGGAACGGATCGATCCACCATTGCTCGTGCAGCTCGAACTCACCGGCATGAATGCGCCGCCAGCCCGCGAAATGCTGCGTGGCGCCGACGACGAAGCCGAACCCGCCCACCGCAAGCGCCAGATAGCGCGCGATAAACGGGTGCAGCACGCGCAGCAGCAGATTGATGAGGCCCAAAATGCCGATCGCCGTGCGCTGAGCGCGGCAGAACGGGCACGGATACACCAGCCCCATCAGATCAACCGCCCACGTGCCGATGCTGATGGCGATAAAGATGAGCCCCAGCAGCACCAGATGCTTGTGCGCATCAATCAGCGGTGTGGCCCAGCGATAAGCCGGCTCGGTGTTGGCCATCTGCTTCCCCCGCCCAAATCTCAGTTTGGTTTTTCAAACAGCGGCCCGGAACGGAACGCCAGCATCAACGCAACGCCCAGCGCCGGCCAGTGCACCCACCAGCCCCCGCCCGTGACCAGATCAATCACAAACAGCACCGCCAGAATAACGCCCCAGCGCTGCGCCGTGGCGATCAGCTTGGCTTTGGAAGGCGCCGGCGCCGGCGCGCGCTTCTTAACATCCTTGCCTTTGGCTTCCCCGCCTTCGCCGCCGCCGACGCTATAGACGACCACGCTCTCCTCGAAATTCTTCGGCCGCTTCTCCCCAAGATACTCAAAGCCGACAGAGAGCTTCTTTTGCACCTGATCGTACACTTGCTGCGAAATCAGGATGCCGCCCGGCTCGGCCATGCTTTGCAGGCGCGCGGCGAGATTGACGCCCTCGCCCAACAGATCATCGCCATCGACCATCACGTCGCCCAGATGCACCCCGATGCGGAACTTTAGCCCGCTTTGCCCGTGCGCCTCGCCCAGCTCGCGCTGCACTTCGATAGCGCACTGCACGGCTTCCACCACGGAGGGGAATTCCGCGATCAGCCCATCGCCCGCCGTGTTGGCGATGCGCCCATGGTGGCGCTGGATGAATTGCGCGAACACGCCGCGCGCAGCGCGCAGCGCCTCCAATGTGCGCACCTCATCGCTTTCCATCACGCGACTGTACTCAGCCGCGTCCGCCGCGAGGATGGTGGTGAGTTTGCGTTGAACCGGGCTCGACATAAGGGCGTGCTTACCGCTCCACGCAGAGCGCGATGCCCATTCCGCCGCCGATGCAGAGCGTGGCGAGGCCGCGCTTCTTGCCTTGGCGTTGCAGCTCATAGAGCAGCGTCGTCAGCACGCGCGCGCCCGAGGCGCCGATCGGGTGGCCGATGGCGATGGCGCCGCCGTTGACGTTCACGATCGCCGGATCCCAGCCCACGTCCTTGTTCACCGCCAGCGCCTGCGCCGCGAACGCTTCGTTGGCTTCAACGAGATCGAGATCGGAGACTTTCCAGCCGGCCTTCTCCAGCGCCGCTTTCGAAGCCGGCGCCGGCCCCATGCCCATGATGGACGGATCAAGCCCGCGCGAGGCGAACGAGGCGATGCGCGCCAGCGGCGTCAGCCCGCGCTTGGCGGCTTCATCGGCGCGCATCAGCACCAAAGCGGCCGCGCCGTCATTGATGCCGGAGGCGTTGGCGGCCGTCACCGTGCCGTCCTTCTTGAAGGCCGCGCGCAGCTTGGCCGCGCCTTCGATTGTCGCGTCGTGTTTGATGTATTCGTCGTTCTCGACCACCACGTCGCCCTTGCGGCTCGATACGGTGACGGCGACGATCTCGTCCTTGAACTTGCCGGCCTTCTGCGCCGCGCTGGCCTTGTGCTGAGACGCGGTGGCGAACTCATCCTGCTGCTGGCGACTGATCTGATATTTCTCGGCCACGTTCTCGGCGGTGATGCCCATATGGTATTGATTGAAAACGTCAGTCAGCCCGTCATTGATCATCGTGTCTTTGAATTCGAGACCGCCCATTTTCTGCCCCGCGCGCAGCAGCGCGGAATGATGCGAGAGGCTCATGCTCTCTTGCCCGCCGGCGACAACCACTGACGCATCCCCCGCCGCGATCTGCTGGTAGCCGACAGCCACCGCACGCAAGCCCGAGCCGCACACCTGGTTCAGCCCCCAAGCCGGCGCCTCGTCCGGCACGCCCGCGGCGCGGCTGGCTTGGCGCGCGGGGTTCATGCCTTGGCCCGCGGCAAGCACCTGCCCAAGCACGACTTCCGATACCTCCTTGGGATCGACCTTCGCGCGCTGCAGTGCAGCAATTATCGCCGTTTTGCCCAGCTCGTGCGCGGGCGTCGCCGCAAAGGCGCCAGAGAAAGAGCCCACCGGGGTGCGGGCGGCGGAAACGATGACAACCTCAGTCATGGAAAAAACTCCTCGAGGGCGTAAGGCCATGGGCGGCAACGAAGTCTTCAATTTTCCTATCGCACAAGCGGGGCGCGAATTCCAAGGTAAGGCGCGGCCTTTACCTGGCGAATTCGGCGGCTTTGTCTTGCATTGAGGCCAAGGACGCGAGAGTTTGTACACGGCCCCGCTCTTCGCGGGCGCCCAAACCCAAAGGGACATGAACGTGGCGGATTCGGACGGCCAGGCGGCGGGGGAAGCCGGCGGCGCGGAAGCTCAGGGTAATCCCTCGGGCGAGCCCGTGATCATCAAAAAGTACGCCAACCGGCGGCTCTACAACACGGCTGCGTCGAGCTACGTGACGCTCGATCACCTGTCGGAAATGGTGCGCCAGGGCGTGGATTTTACCGTCCAGGACGCCAAGACCGGCGAGGACATCACCCGCTCCGTCCTCACACAGATCATCTTCGAGCAGGAAAGCAAAGGGCAGAGCATGCTGCCCGTTCAATTCCTGCGCCGCCTCATCCGCTTCTACGGCGACCAGATGCAAGGCTTCCTGCCGCCCTATCTCGAAATGAGCATGGAGAGCTTCTCCAAGGCGCAAGAGCAGATGCGCGAAAACATGACGCGCGCGTTCGGCGCCTCCACGCCCATGGCCGCGTTTGAAGAACAAGCCCAGCGCAACATGGCGATGTTTCAGCAAGCCATGAAAATGTGGGCGCCCTTCGCCGCGCCGGGCGCGGCCATGCCCGGCATGATGAATTTCCCCGGCATGCCGAAAGTCTCCCTCGGCGACGAAGACGAAGCGACCAAGGACGA
>DAOMPU010000053.1:0-10958 GCA_035444925.1 Terricaulis sp.
GCGGCTTCTGCGCGGGGCAGGATCTCTCCGATCGCGCCGTGGCGCCGGGCGGGGATGGCGTCGATCTCGGCGAAAGCCTGGAAAAGCGCTACAATCCGCTGGTGCGGCGCATCGCGTCGCTGGAGATGCCGGTGATCTGCGCGGTGAACGGCGTCGCCGCCGGCGCGGGCGCGAACATCGCGCTTGCCTGCGATATCGTGATTGCGGCGAGAAGCGCCAAATTCATTCAGAGCTTCGCCAATATCGGCCTCATCCCCGATAGCGGCGGCACCTGGACGCTGCCGCGTCTCGCCGGCCAAGCGCGCGCGATGGGCCTTGCGCTCACCGGCGAGCCGCTCACCGCGGAGCGCGCCGAAACGTGGGGCATGATCTGGAAATGTGTGGATGACGATAAGCTGGCCGAAGAAGTAAGCGTGCTCGCCGCGAAATTCGCCGCCGCGCCCACCAAGGGCCTCGCCGCCACGAAACAGTTGATCCGCGAAGGCGCGACGCGCGGCTTTTCAGAACAACTTGATGCCGAGCGCGATGCGCAGCGCGCCTTGGGCCGCACGCACGACTACAAAGAAGGCGTCGCCGCATTCACGGAGAAGCGGCCGGCAAAATTCACAGGGGACTAACGATGAAGCCGATCACCCTGCAAAACTACGCCGAAGGCAAATGGGTCGCCGGTTCGGGCGGCCTCGCGGAGCTGCATTCCGCCATTGATGGCGAGGTGGTGGCGCTCACGTCCTCGCAGGGGCTCGATTTCGCCGGCATGTTGCGTTTTGCGCGCGAGCAGGGCGGCCCGGCGTTGCGGGCGCTTACCTTCCATCAGCGCGCGCTGATGCTGAAGGCGCTGGCTGAAGCGCTGACAGCGAAGAAGGATGCGCTCTACGAACTCTCCTATAATTCCGGCGCCACCAAAGCCGATAGCTGGATCGATATCGATGGCGGCATCGGCACGTTCGCGGTGTATCAGGGCAAGGGCCGGCGCGAATTGCCGAACGGCAAGCTGCTGATTGACGGCGATGTGGAAGCGCTTTCGCGCAACGGCACATTTCAAGGTTTGCACGTATTCACATCGCTGCAAGGCGCGGCGGTGCACATCAATGCGTTCAACTTCCCCGTATGGGGCATGCTGGAAAAGCTCGCGCCCACCTTCCTCGCCGGCGTGCCCGCGATCGTGAAACCGGCGAGCGTGACGAGCTATCTCACCGAAGCCGCCGTGCGCGTGATGCTGGAGGCCAACGTGCTGCCGCCCGGCGCGTTGCAGCTCATCGTCGGATCGACGGGCGATCTGTTCGAGCACCTGACGTGCCAAGACGTCGTCTCCTTCACCGGCTCGGCGCAAACGGCGGCGAAGCTGAAGGCGCATCCCGTGATCGTGCGCGAAGGCGTGCGCTTCGTGGCCGAGCAGGATTCGCTCAACGCCTCGGTGCTGGGGCCGGATGCTACGCCGGAGAGCCCTGAGTTTGAGCTCTTCATCAAAGAGGTCGCGAAGGAAATAAGCGTGAAGGCGGGGCAAAAATGCACCGCTATCCGCCGCGCCATGGTCCCCGCCGCGCTGCTTGACGCCGCGCAAGAAGCGCTGACTGCGCGCCTTGCCAAAATCGCGCCGGGCGATCCGCGCGATGAAGCTACGCGCATGGGCGCGCTGGTGGGGCAAAGCCAGCGCAACGATGTGCGCGCCAAAGTCGTGGAGCTGGCGAAGGATGGGGCTATCGTATTCGGCGATCCGAACGCCTCGCCTTTCAATGAGAAGGGCGCATTCCTGTCGCCCATCCTGCTCCGCTGCGAGCGGCCGTGGGACGCGAAAGCAGTTCACGATGTGGAAGCCTTCGGCCCGGTTTCGACTTTGATGCCCTACAAGGATGGCGAGGACGCCATCGCTCTCGCCAATCGCGGCAAGGGCTCGCTGGTGATGAGCGTGTTCACGCACGACACGGATTTCGGCGAAGCGGTCACGCTCGGCGCCGGCGCCTTCCACGGCCGCATCGCTTTCATCGATCGCGACAGCGCCAAGGAAAGCACTGGCCACGGCTCGCCCATGCCGCACATGATTCATGGCGGCCCCGGCCGCGCCGGGGGCGGGGAAGAAATGGGCGGCATCCGCGGCGTGAAGCATTACATGCAGCGCACCGCGCTGCAGGGCAGCCCGCGCGTGCTGGCGGCGATCACGCATCGCTACCAAACCGGCGCGCCCACGGAGGCCGCGCAGCAGCATCCCTTCCGCCGCAGATTCCACGATCTGCCGATCGGCTATCAGCTCACGACGAAATCGCGCGAAATCACGCTCGAGGATATCGAGCATTTCGCGCATTTCACTGGCGACACCTTCTACGCGCACATGGATGAAGAAGCCGCCGCCGCCAACCCGCTGTTCGGCGGGCGCGTGGCGCACGGCTATCTGATCCTGGCGTTTGCAGCTGGGTTGTTCGTGGATCCCGATCCAGGCCCTGTGCTGGCGAATTATGGGCTCGACAACCTGCGTTTCGTCAAACCGGTGAAGCCCGGCGAAGCGATCCAGGTGGCGCTCACGGTGAAGGACAAAACCCTGCGCAAGCCCGATCAGGGTGAAGTGCGCTGGGACGTGAAGGTCACCAATCGCGCCGGCGAATTGGTCGCCGCCTACGACCTTTTGACCATGAACGCGGCCTAGAACCAGCCCGCGCAGGGCGCTATGTAAGTGGCAAAGGAGCCGCTTCTCATGGCCGAACTTTCCCAGCCGCAATTGCGCAAATTCACCGACGCGATCTGGAACGATGAAATCGTGCCGACGCTCGTCGAGTATATCGCGATCCCCAACAAATCGCCCTCGTTCGAGCCGAACTGGCAAGAAACCGGGCACATGGAAACGGCGGTGGAGCTGTTCGTCGCGTGGGCGAATGCGCGGCTTGAGCGCCTGCCGGGCGCGACGCTGAGCGTTGAGCGCCTGCCGGGCCGCACGCCGCTGATTTTCATTGATGTGCCGGGCGCCGCGAAAGCAGGCGACACGGTTCTGCTTTACGGCCACCTCGATAAGCAGCCGGAAATGACCGGCTGGGCCGAAGGCAAAGGGCCGTGGGTTCCGGTGCTCGAAGGCGATAAGCTCTATGGCCGCGGCGGCGCAGACGATGGCTACGCGATGTTCGGCGCGCTTGGCGCGCTGATGGCGCTGAAAGAGCAAAACGTCCCGCACGCGCGCGCTGTGATCGTGATCGAAGCCAGCGAAGAAAGCGGCTCGCCCGATCTGCCCTTTTATATGGATGCACTGGCCGAACGCATCGGCAAAGTCTCGCTCGTGGTTTGCCTCGATAGCGGCTGCGGCGATTATGATCGCCTGTGGGTGACGACCTCGCTGCGCGGCATGGTCGGCGGCACGTTGCGCGTGGACGTGCTTGAAGAGGGCGTGCATTCGGGCGACGCCTCCGGCGTGGTGCCTTCCAGCTTCCGCATCTTGCGCCAGGTGCTCGCGCGCCTGGAGGATATCAATTCCGGAGAAGTGATCGTCGATGAACTGAAAGCGCCGATACCGGAAGAGCGCGTGCAGCAAGCGAAGGTCGCCGCGCAGGCGCTGGGCGATCAGGTCTATGCGAAATTCCCGTTCGTGCCCGGCATGAAGCCGAACGGAACGGATCTGGCCGAGCTCATCCTCAACCGCACTTGGCGCCCCGCGCTTTCCGTCACCGGCTTTGCCGGCGCGCCCGAGCCGCAAAACGCCGGCAACGTGCTGCGCCCGTTCACCGAGGCCAAACTCTCCATGCGCGTGCCGCCCACCACCGACGCAAAGAAGGCTAGCGCGAAGCTGAAAGCTTTAGTGGAAAGCGATCCGCCCTACGGTGCGAAAGTGACCTACGAAGGCGAAAAAGAAGGCTCAGGCTGGAACGCGCCGGCCACCGCGCCCTGGCTCGCGGCCGCGCTCGATGATGCGAGCCATGCCTCGTTCGGCCAAGCCGCGGCCTTCATGGGCGAGGGCGGCTCGATCCCGTTCATGGGCATGCTGGGCGAGAAATTCCCGGAAGCGCAGTTTGTGATTACGGGCGTGCTCGGCCCGCACTCGAACGCGCATGGGCCGAACGAGTTTCTGCACATCCCGACGGGCAAGCGCGTCACCGAAGTGGTTGCGCGCGTGCTCGCTGCGCACGCGGTGCGTTAGCCGGCCTGCTTCTTGGCGGCAAGCGGCGTCACGCTCGCAGCCGGCGCCGCCGCTTCCGGCGGGCGCTTGCGCGCGTAGCGCATCACGGTGGCGGCCAACTTGTCGCGATCGGCGGGCTTGACCATATGTTCGGCCGCGCCCAGCGCCATGGCGTGCGCGCGGTCTTCGTTCACCGAAAGCACCACCACCGGAATGTCCGCCGTTTTCGGATCGTGCTTCAGGCTTTGCAACACGCGCCAGCCGGAGCGATCGGGCAGGAAAATATCCAGCAGCACCAGCGCCGGCGTTTTGCTGCGCGCCAGCGCCAGGCCCGCTTCGCCCCCGCCCACGCCTTGCACCTGGAAGCCCGCGCGCGTCAGCGCCCGCGCCGCCAGCTCGCGCGCATCCGGCTCATCCTCGATCACCAGCACCAGCGGGGCGCCTTCTGCGCCCTGCACCGCGTCCACTTCCGCGGCGACGCCGAGCGCGATGGCGGCGTCGGCATAATCGGCGGGGATCATCAGCGAGAAAGCGGCGCCCTGGCCGAGTTCGCTCTCCACGCTCACTTCTCCGCCCATCAATTGCGCGAGGCGCCGGGTGATGGTGAGGCCAAGGCCGGTGCCGCCATATTGCTGGGTGATGGTCGGGTCCGCCTGCACGAAGGGCTGGAACAGGCGCGCCATGTGTTCGCGCGACATGCCGATGCCGGTGTCGCGCACGCTGACGAACAGATGCGCGATGCCGTTGTGGGCGCGGGTTTCAAAGCTGAGCTCGATCTTGCCCCTCTTGGTGAATTTGCAGGCGTTGGACAAAAGATTCAGCACGCACTGGCGCAGCTTCATGGAATCGGTGTGCGCCGTCAGCTCTGCGCCGTCGCCGGCGAGCGTCAGCACGTTGCCGTTCTGCTCCGCCAGCGGGCGCACCGTCTCGATCAAATCCTCGAACACTTCCTGCGGAGAGAAGGGCGCGGCGGAAACTTCCATGCGGCCGGCTTCGATCTTGGAGAGATCGAGGATTTCGTTCAGCAGCGCCAGCAAGTGCTTTGCGGCGGTGAGGATGCGGTTGAGATCTTGCACGGCGGCGCTATCGCCATTGTCCTCGGCGTCTTCCTGCAGCATTTCCGCGTAGCCGATCACGGCGTTTAGCGGCGTACGCAATTCGTGGCTCATATTCGCCAGGAATTGCGATTTGGCGAGGTTGGCGCTTTCGGCGGCGTGGCGCGCATGCGCCAGCGCATCGACGCCGCGCTCGATCGTCTGCGTGCGCGTCACCAGCGCGGCGATCTGCGCCGCGAAGGTGTTTTCCGCCGGCGCATCCCCGCCCAACGTTGTCGAAAGCTCGTTGGAAAGCGTCTTCAAAACATCCGTCTGCGCCGCCGCGATGCCGGAGAGCGCGTCGGGCGATGCGGTTTGGCCGCGCACCGCGGCGGTTTCCGAAAGGCGCGTGATGCAGGTCAGCCGCACGGGCGCGCCATCGGGCGTGGTGCGGACAAAGCAATGGTGGCGCACGCGCGTATCGGCGCCGCGCAGCTGATGCTCCACGGCGATGCGCCGCGCCGCGCCGCCGATCGGCGCGAATGCGCTTTTGACGATGGCGCGATCCGCCGGCGCGGCTATCGCGCCGGTAATCACGTCTTGGAAGCTCACATCGCGGCCGAGCAGGGCGGCGAGTTTCTCGGCCCCGATCAGGCGCTGGCGTTCGAAATCCACTTCCCACGCCGCGGCGCCGTTCTCGGCATACGTCATATTGAGTTGGCGCAGCCATTCGGCGTCTTGCAGGCGGGCATGCTCGGCGCGGTGCGCCTGATTGAGCGCCGCGCCGAACACATAGGCCCCGACAAAGGCCGCCATCGCCGCGGGCGCAAACGCGCCGTCGCCGGTGGCCTCGAACAAAAAGGCGTACGCCAGCGCTGCATAGGGCGCGCAAGCCATCAGCGCGCGCGTGCGCCCACGCCCGGCGTGAAACGCGCCCTGCATCACCAGTGCGGCGAGCATCGCCACCGCCAGTGGCTCGCCCATATCGACGCGCGCGAACCAGACAAGTGCGGGCGCCAGCGCAAGGCTGGCGCTGGAAGCGATGTCGAGCGTCAAATGGATGGCCCGCGCCTGGCGCGGCGTGCGCGCGGCAAGCGCCTTGCGGGCGTGTTCAACCAGCAAAGCCCAGCCAGATTGCGCCCGCCGCAAGCCCCGCGGCGGCGGCTACGCAAATCGCCAGCAGCCCCATCAGCCACATGCGCGCACGCGCGCCTGAAAAAATCTCCGCCGTGGCGCGTTCTGCGTTCGCACGGTTGATGAAAGATTGCACGGCCCCGCCCCGATGGATAATTTCAGCCTAACGATAGGCGCCGTCCGTAAAGCAAGCGTTCTGAAATGTGCGAATTGCGTGCGTTTTTGAGACATGCGATAGCCGCTTGCGCCGCAAGCATGAACAAAAGCGCCGCGCGCGTTGACGAAGCTTTCGCGCTGTTGAGGAAGGTTGAAGAGGCATGAACTTCCGCTCTGACAATACCGCGGGGGTCGCGCCCGAGATGCTGGCCGCCATGCAGGCGGCGAACGATGGCGCTGCGCCCGCTTATGGCGAAGATGCATGGTCGCGCCGGCTCGATGAAAAATTCAGTGCGCTGTTTGAAAGCGAGGTGCGCGTGTTCACGGTCGCCACCGGCACGGCGGCGAATGCGATTTCGCTGGCGGCGTTGACCCCGCCCTGGGGCGCGATCATCTGCCACGAGGAAGCGCACATCGCCTGCGATGAATGCGGCGCGCCGGAATTTTATACTGATGGCGCAAAGCTCGTGCTCGTGAGCGGGGGCGCCGCGAAGCTTACGTCGCAAACGGTGGCGGAAGCGGCGGCGCGCAATGCGCGCGGAATACATTCAGTGGCGCCCGCCGCGCTTTCCCTCTCGCAAACGAGCGAGCGCGGCGCGTGCTACACGCCGGGCGAGATGCAGGCGCTCGGCGCCGCGGCGCGCGAGGCGGGGCTGCGCCTGCACGTGGACGGCGCGCGCTTCGCCAACGCGGTGGCCGCGCTCGGCTGCAGGCCGGCGGAGATCACGGCGCGCGCGGGCGTCGATGTGCTGTCGTTTGGCGCAACCAAGAACGGCGCGATGGCGGCCGAAGCGATCATTTGCTTTGATCCCGCCCTGGCCGAAGTGATTGCGCGCCGGCGCAAACGGGGCGGGCAGCTGTTCAGCAAGGGCCGCTACGCCGCCGCGCAATTGCTGGCCTATCTGGAGGACGATCTGTGGCTGCGTTTGGCCAGCCGCGCCAACGCGATGGCCAGGCGCCTCGGCCAAGCCGCCGCGCCGTTTCTTTCCCATCCGGTCGAAACCAATCAGGTGTTCATCCGCCCGGGCGCCGAAGCGCTGGCGCGGCTACGCGCGGCGGGCGCGGAGTTTTATGATTGGGGCGGCGAGCGATCGGGCGAAGCGCGGCTCGTCGTTTCCTGGAATCAGCCCGAGGCGGAGATCGAAGCGATGGAAGCGGCGCTCGCTTCGCTGCGCTGAGGCGCGGTAGGCGGCGGCGCGCGCCGCAAGGAAACGCCGTGCGCGGTCTTTCGCCAATGATGCGGGCGCACCAGCAATTCGAGCAACGCGCGATACGCCGCCAGCGAAGCCAGCGGCCAATAGAGCGGCATCGTTACTGCCGCGCGCGCGTGGCTCAAATCATTGGCGATGGCGCTGGCCGAAAGCGCGGCGAACACTGCGGTGCAATAGCCGCTCAGCGTCAAGATGAAGCCCGCCGGGCCCAGCACGTCCTGCGGCGAGAGCGCGGCGTAGAGCACGATCAGGGCCAGCGGCCCGTGCACAAACGCCGCCAGCAAGCCGCAGGTCAGCGTCAGCTGCATCGCGGCAAAATTTTTGAGCCCCATTTCATGCGCCACGCGGAACGGATTGCGCATCAGCACCAGCCAGGTTTGCATGTGGCCCTTGATCCAGCGCGTGCGCTGATTGAGCCAAGCCTCCAGAGTAATTGGCGCTTCCTCCCAGGTCGGCGGGCCGATTACGTCCGCACGCAGCCGCTCGCGCGCCATGCGATAGCCTAGGTCGGCGTCTTCGGTGACATTATACATGTCCCAGATTTTGCGAGCCCTACGCAGCACTCGCGCACGATTGGGACACGAATGGGATGTGAAACGCGCTTGTTCGAAAGCGATTGAGTTTATTCGCGAAAATCGCGCGATCCTCGCAGACGTTGAGTAATTTTCGGGGTTTTTGCCGCGCTTTGCGGTTTTTCCGCGCGCGCGGCGCATGCCCTTGTCGCGCTTGGCTTTTCCTTACTAGCTGAACCCTACCGAGCCCTCTCGGTCCCTACGTCTCCCTCTGCACTGAATGGGACAGGAACGGGATTTGAGGGATGCAGTGGAGCGTATCAGTTGCCAAGACCATCAAACCACAAGCTCAAATTGACGCGTCGTGCGATCGAAGATTTGCAGCCTGAAGGGCGTCGCTATCGTGTCCTCGACACCGAGATCGCCGGCCTCTCAATCATGGTGATGCCCTCAGGCAGAAAGACATGGTCGGTGCGCTACACCCCGGAAGGTGCTTCTCCGACTGAAGTCGTGCTTGGCGACTATCCCGGCGTCCTTCCGGAGACCGCGCGCGACTACGCCGGCAAGGTGCGCTCCGGTGCGCGGCTTGAAGGCCGTGACCTTGCCAAGGAGCGCAAGGAGGCCCGACGTACTAATGCCATTCGCCGGGAGCGAACCGTCGACAAAGTGCTGGAAACCTACATGGCGGACGCGCAGCGGCGGATGCGTGATTGCACGATCATCCGGCTGCAGTCGACGATCAGGCTCTATGTGACGCCGAAGTTCGGCAAGAAGAGCATTGGGCTCGTGACCCTGGAAGAGGTCCGCCGCTACGTCGAAGAGATCGAGGATTCCGGCCGGCCGGGTGCGGCAAGAAGCGCCTGCTCGGCCCTGAAGGGCCTGATGGCGTTCGCGCTTCAGCGCGGCCTGATCGAGCGCAATGTGCTCGCAGGCTATCCGGGCCCGAGTATCGCGAGCCGTGAGCGGGTGGCCACGCAGGACGAACTAAAGCTGGTCTGGTGGGGTTTGGTGGATATGGCCAAGAACCCGCAGGGCCGGTCGACCGCGCAGGCATTGCAGCTGGCGCTTTTGACCCTTCAGCGGCGCGGGGAGGTGGCCGGGCTTTCGAGGTCGGAAGTCGATCTCAGCGCCAAGCGCTGGACCATCCCAGGCAGTAGAACAAAGAATAAGTCGCCGCAGGTCGTCCCACTTGCGCCTCTCGCGCTGAAGATCGTGCAAGAGGGATTTGAGCACACTGGAACCGACCAGGCCTTCGCCGGAAGGAAGCGTCAGATCGCGTCGACCGGCCACGCTCTTACTCGCGGCTTCATTCGTTTGCGCGAAGATGTTGGGGCGGGTGACCTCACCGTACACGACCTTCGCCGTACCGGTGCGACGATGATGGCGGAGATAGGAATTTCGGGCGATGTCATTAGCCGCATCCTAAACCACACGCCGCCCGGTCCGCAGGTGACGAAGATCTACAACCGCTTCGATTACGAGCCGCAAAAGCGCGAGGCGTTGGAACGGTGGGAAAACCACCTGATGAACATCGTCCGCAAGCAACCAAAACGGGGTAACCTCGATGCCGAAGTTCGCTGAGGAGGCACAAATCCACACGCCAGAGGCGCGGGACCATCCGCAGCCTCCGTGGTCCAACCGATGGGCGCCGAGCTGCTCCGGATGACAGCGCTGGGCCCGTTGGCGTCTCAGGCGGCTTTGGAGTTCTTGAACCAGCGGAAGCGATAAGGGATGAGGGCGATCCCGGCGATCACCGAGAAGAGCGTCAGCCACGCGACGATGACGATCAGCGGGTGGTTGAAGTCTTCGTGGTTCTCCCAGTCCATGATGTGCAGCGCCCATAGCGTGTCGTAGATGCGCCAGAGATCGGAGCGCCGTCCGGTCACCGCGCCGGTATTGTCGGCGACATAAACTGCCATGCCGTGCTCGGCAAAACGCACGCGCCAGGCCGGCAGCAGGCCGTGATATTCCGGCACGTGTTCTGTGATGCGTTCGACCGCGGTCGGTTCAGAATCGAGCGCGATATGGCCGCGTGCAATCTCAACTGCGCGCTCGCGTGAGATTGGCGAGATCGGCTGCAGCGTGGCCGCGTCGTAGAGGATTGGGTCGCCGTCAGCGAATTCGGCCAGCACCACTTGGCCGTAAGGCCGGTTCTCGATTGTGAGCTTGACGGGCGCGGCGCCGGCGCTGTTGCGCAAGCCTGAGAAGTCGAGCGAGCCGGTTTCGATGTGCCGAGGCTCAGCGGGCCGGATCAGATGCTCGCTGCGGATCTGTTCAATTGGATAAAGGGTGAAAAAGAGTCCGCTGACGACCCAGAACACGATCTGGATGCCGATCAGGAGCGCCAGCCATTTGTGCACCAAGGATGCGATGCGCGCGATATTCATTCTGTTCCCCCGTACGCCCTAAAGATCGGGCGGCCCCGTCAGCGTCGTCGCCCAGCCTATCAGCAAGAGCGCGGTCAAAAACAAGAGCACGTCGGCTGCCAGCGTGCGCTTGAGCCAGGCGCGTCCGCGCTCGGGCGCCTTCACGATGAGTACGGTGACGAACTGCTTGTTGAGGGCGCCGAGACCCAGAGCCAAGCTCGCTGCCGCGAGCTTGGCGAGCAGCAAGCGCCCGTAACCGCTTTCAAGAAGCGGGGCCCAGCCGCCGGCGATGCGCCAGGCGAGCCAGAGACCGGCTAGAAACAAAACGGGGATGGCGACAACCGCGCCGGCGCTGAAGCGCTCCAGCCTTCGATGCAGCGCCTCGTCGGCGAGCGCGCTGCGCGGCCACAGCGAGATCGGCGCCGCGAGCCAGAACGAAGCGATCAGCACGT
>DAOMPU010000054.1:0-10769 GCA_035444925.1 Terricaulis sp.
CCTGCTCGACGCAGAATTTGTTGATCACCGGCAGCATGCCCGGCATCGCCGCATCGACGGTGGAGACATGCGCGTTGGGCGCGCCGCCATATGCGGCGCTGGCGCCGGAGAACAATTTGGCGTTCGAGGTCACCTGGGCGTGGACCTCAAGGCCCACGATGATTTCCCAATCGGCTTTTTCCCCGCGCACGATCTGGTCGGGCCGGGCGGAACGGACGTCGAGCTTGCTCATAAAGGGGGATTAGGGGAGCGGCGCGGGCTTTGTCCAGGGCCGGCGCCGGTTTCACTTGGCCCGGCGGCCGCGTTGGTGAAAACTGGGGGCCTGAGAAGCACGGAGCGCCCCATGAAGCCCCTTTTCGCCGCCCTCTGCGCCGCCGCGTTGGCGGCCTGCGCCGCCGCCCCGGAGACGCCGATGCCCGAAGAATCAGCCGCGCGCTGCGCCGTGATCGAAAGCAGCAATTGGAACGCCTGGATCAACGCGATGCCCGGCCCGGGCGCAGAGCGCACGCTGCACGTCACCGGCCAGATCACCCTGCCCACGCCCGGCTATACGGTCACGTTGCGCGAAGGCCCGGCCGATCGCAGCGCCGTGCCGGTGCAGCAACTGATCCTCGATCTCACGCCGCCCAGCGGCATGGTGAGCCAAGTGATCGTCACGCAGGAGATCGCCTATCAAGGCCCCGCCATCGCCCAGCAATACCGCGCCGTGCGCGTCATGTGCGCGGGAACGCAGCTGGCGGAGATCACCGAGATCATCACCGCGCACTAGGCCGGCAAAGAAAAACCCCCGCTTGCGCGGGGGCCGGCCAAGTGGGGGTTGGCCAAGATCGGTTGGGGAATTCTAGCTCAGTAGCCGACGCCGCCCACGCCGCCGTCCATGCTCATGGCGCCGGTGTGGATGGCTTCGCGGCGCACTTCGCGCATTTCGGTTTCGCGCACGCGCACCATCTTTTCGCCCGCGCCGAAGCGGCGCAGCAGCGAGCGCTCGTTGCACGGGCGGCGTACGATCTGCGTGGCGCAGCGCACCTCGCGGTTTTCGTACCAGAGCGCCTGGCCCGCCACGCAATCGCGGCTTTGCCCGCCGATCGTGTAGCGCATGCGCGTGCCGGCCATGCAGCGGAACAATTCGCCGCGATGGCCTTCAGCCACCTCGCGCGCGCCAAAGGTTTGCGAAGCCGGGTGCGGGTTGCCGCGATCGTCGACGCAGATGGCTTGGATGAGCATCTCGCGCTCGCTCGTATGCGCCACCATCTCGGCGGCGCTCTCAGCGACACTCATCGACATCGTGTGCGCCTGCGCTTGCGCGCTGCTTTCCACCACCATGTTCTGACGAATGATCGTGTCTCCGGTTTGGACGTTCGCCACCGCGATCGCCACGGCGCTGGCTTGCGCCTGGGCGCGCGCGCCGGAATTCACCACAACCACGTTCGGCGGCGGCACATGCGGCGGCGGCACGACCACGACCGGCGGCGCGCAGCAATTGGTTTGCGGCGGCGGGGCCGGCGGGGTCGGGTTGCAGGCCTGCTGGCAACGCGGCGGCGGGCGGCGGGTGCAGCCGTTGCAATCGGCCGAAGCCTCGGTCGGCAGCAGGAATAAGCCTAACGCGGCCACGCCAAAGGCGAGCGCCGCCAAAATGTATCGCACTGGAACGGTCATCGGCCGTCTCCCCCAAATCTCGCCAGCCGCGCTGCAAGGGGGAGGCCAAACTTCGCCGCAGGCGGGAAAGCGGCCCGTCCCAGCACGGTCCGCGCCGGGAAAATTAAGGCCCAGAGCTTGCGAGACCCGCCCCGCACTCGACCAGGACCACCCGCTTTATGATCGGCGAAGAAACATTCCATCCCGACACACGGGCGCTGCTCGCCTACGGGCGCGCGCTCGCGGGCTCGGCTGCGCCGCCCAAGAAAGGCGGGGCCGATCAGGTGCTGGAGCGCCTGTTCGTGATCGAGCGCATGAAGGATGGGCGCCTGCCGATCCGCACCTTCGGCGCGGAGCTGGTGGCCCTGTTCGGCGCCGACATGCGCGAGCACGATTTCGCGCGCTATTTCCTCGCGCCCGATCTGGCCATGGTGAACGCGATGCTGAGCGCGTGCGAAGCCGCGGGCGAGCCGGGCATCTTGCGCGTCACCGCCGAAACCGGATGCCAGCGCCTGCTCGGCGCGGAAATCCTGCTGACGCCGCTCAAGGTGGACGCCCATCTCGGCAATCGCTTCCTGGGCCTCTTCCAATCGCTCGGCGGGCAGGACTTCGTCAGCGCGCGGTCGATCCTACGCCTGAAGCTCGGCTCCCTGCATCCGCCGGCGGCCAAAACCCCACGCGGCCTGCGCCTCGCCGTCGTCAACGATTAGCGCCGCGCCAGCGCGCGATCGAGCGCGATGATCAACACCGCGCCCACCATGAAGGCGCCCGCTAACGCCGCGACGTTGAGCGCCAGCGCCGGCCATGGCGTGGTGGACGCATCCATGAAGAAGTACGGATAAAACCCGTCGAGCGCCCCGCGCGCGAGCCCGTACGCCGCGTACGCCATCGGCCACGCCGCCGCGAACAACGCGTCTTTCCACGCCAGGCGCCCATGCGGGCGCGCGAGCCAATAAAGCGCGCACAGCAGCGGCGTTCCCTGATGCACGGCGATATCGGCGGCGAGTTGCCAGCCCTGGGGCTCCCAGCGTGACGCGAGCAAAAGATTATAGACCGCGCACACGAACAGAATGGACGTCAGCGCCATCAACTCAAAGCGCGGAGCATTGGGGCCATCATCCGCGCCCGGCTTCAACGCCGCGCGGCCCAGCACCAACAGCACGAGGCAATTGGTGAGAATGGTGAAGTACGCAAAATAGCGCCACGTCGCCAAAGCCGGCGCCATGTCTTCCAACATAATCAAATATTCCACGATCAGGCCGAACAGCCCGAGCAGCGCGCCAAAAGCCGCAAAAATCCGCGCCGCGCTCATGCCGCGGCGACGGCATCTTCCGCGATCGGCGCCTCCTCGCGCGGCAGCGGCGCCTTGCCCAGCAATTGATCGGCGAGTTTTTCGGCGATCATGATAGTGGGCGCGTTGGTGTTGCCGCCGATCAAAGTCGGCATCACGGAGGCGTCGATCACGCGCAGCTTTTCGACGCCGCGCACTTTGAGATCGCCGTCCACCGGCGCTTTCGCGTCCACGCCCATGCGCACGGTGCCGACGGGGTGATAGAGCGTTTCGGCCGTGCGGCGGATCCACTCGTCCAGCTCCTTATCGGTACGCAGCGCGGCGCCCGGCGCGATCTCCGCGCCGCGGAACAGCTTGAACGCATCCTGGGCGACGATGTCGCGGATCATGCGGATGCTGTCGCGCATGCAGCGTATGTCGTTCGGCTCGGAGAAATAGCGCGGATCGATCAGCGGATCGTCAAACGGATCGGTTGACGCCAGGCGCACGGTGCCGCGACTATCTGGCCGCAGCGGGCAGGTGTGGATGGTGAAGCCATCGCCCTCCGCCTTCACGCGCCCATGATCGCGCATCAGCCCGTTGACGAAGTGGATTTGCACGTCCGGGCGATCCAGTTCGCCGCGCGTTTTCAAGAACGCGCCCGAGTGCAAGTGAATGGTGCGCCCATGGCCCGTGCGGCGCAGCATATATTCGATGCCGACCAGCGGCTGGCGATAGCCCTTGAGCAGCGTATAGAGCGTGATCGGCTTGATGCACTCATACAGCACGCCGCAATCAATATGATCTTGCAGATTGCCGCCGACCTCTGGCGAATCCGCCGCCACCTCGATGCCCAGCTGCTTCAAATGATCGGCTGGCCCGATCCCCGAAAGCATCAGCAATTGCGGCGATTGAAACGCCCCCGCGCAGAGCAGCACTTCGCGCTCCGCATAAACGCGCTGCGCCGGCTTGCCCCGGCCAGCGGAATATTCCGCGCCGACCGCCGCGCCGTTCTCGATCAGCAGGCGCCCGGCATGCGCCTTTGAGATCACCGTGAGATTTTTGCGCTCCTGCACCGGGCGCAGGAACGCGTTGGCGGTGGACCAACGCTTCCCGTCCTTGATGGTCATCCGGTACATGCCGGCGCCTTCTTGCTGGTAACCGTTGAAATCATCGGTCACCGGATAGCCGGCCTGCCTGCACGCCTGCACGAACACGCGCTGCAGCGGATAGCCGGGCGGCGCGGGCGTCACGTTCAGCGGCCCGCCCTCGCCATTCCAGGCATCGGCGCCGCGCTCATTGTGCTGCGACTTTTTGAAATAGGGCAGCACGTCGGCGTAGCCCCAGCCATCGAGGCCCATCTGGCGCCATTGATCGTAGTCACGCGCGTGGCCGCGAATATAGAGCATGGCGTTGATCGAGGACGAGCCGCCAAGCCCGCGCCCGCGCGGCTGGAAGAGGCGCCGCCCGCCCATCTCGGTTTGCGGGGTGCTCTCAAACGCCCAGTTGGACTCGTTCTTGTTGTTGAACACCTGGCTCGCGCCGGCGGGCATGTTGATCAGCAGCTTGTCGTTATGGCCGCCCGCCTCCAGCAGCGCGACGGTGACGTTCGGATCTTCCGTCAGCCGCGCGGCCAGCACGCAGCCGTCGCTGCCCGCGCCCACAATCACATAATCAAAGCGCTGCGCGCTTGCGGTTTCAGCCACGGTTTCCGCCCCTTTAATCTTGTTGGAGAGAGCTTTGCCCCTCCGACGCCCCGGCGCCAAGCCCTGCCCCGCCGTCAAAGCTTAAGCAAAAGTTTACGGTGAACAGGCCATTGATGCCTGATGCCCAACGCCGCCCGCAAGATCGACCTCTCGTCCATCGCCCAACGGCTCAATGCGGCGCGCGCCAATGCGCGTGAGCGCCGGCGCTTCCGCCGCCTGCCGCTGGTGATTGGCGGGCGCATGCTCGATTGCGAGGGCCGCGAACATGATTGCCGCACCGCGGACATTTCCCCCGGCGACGCGCGCATCGCCTCGGTCACCGCCCCGGATGTCGGCCAGCGCGTGGTGATTTACCTTGAGGGCCTGGGGCGCGTCTCCGGCAAGGTGGCGCGCCGCTGCGGCGAGGGCGAAATCGCCGTGATTTTCGATTTCAGCGCGCACAAGCGCGAAAA
This sequence comes from Terricaulis sp., assembly GCA_035444925.1. Lineage (GTDB taxonomy): Bacteria > Pseudomonadota > Alphaproteobacteria > Caulobacterales > Aquidulcibacteraceae > Vitreimonas. The sequence continues at coordinate 5,064 of DAOMPU010000054.1, forward strand.
GCTGGCCGAGCAGCTCACCCTCGCCATTAACAAAGACCTGGGCGTCGAGGCCGAGCCGCTGATCGCGCGTGAACGCGCGCAAACCGCGCGGCTCTCATTCGAAACCGGCGAAAGCTATGACGGCGAAGTGCTGGATTTCTCGCTCGCGGGCGTGACCATCCGCACCAATCGCGCCCCGCCGCTGATTGGCGTCTGGGTGCGCGTGGGCGCTTTATATGGGCGCGTGGCGCGCATCGTCGAAGGCGGCTTCGCCATCGATTTCGAACGGCGCCCGCTTAGCTAACAAGACGTTACTCCAACACCGGCACGGCGATTGCACGCTTTCGGTTTCACCGCAGGCGCGAATGCTCCTGCGTGCTGAAACGGAGCAACGTGAAGTGAGCGAGCTTGTACCCCTGAAGGCCGGCGCCGACGCCAAATGGTGGGTGCAGGTGCGTGGGCGCTCCTTTGGGCCTTATTCCATCGAGCAGATGGCGGGCTTTATGTCCGAAGGCCGCGTGCGCCCCAACACCATGGTTTCCGCCAACGGCGAAGATAATTGGGTCGAAGCGCGCCGCATCATGGCGCTGCGCGGCCTGCGCACGCCGAAACCGGCCAATGATGTGGAAGAAGCGGCCAACGTGTTCGTGCACGCCGAGATCCTCTCGGGCGCGTTCATGGGCTTTGTCGCCGCGCTCGAAAGCATGGGGCGCATCTGCGACCTCGCGCCCGGCCTTTGGCTGCTGCGCACAACTTATTCGGCCGGCATCGTGCGCAACACGCTCTCGCAAACGCTGGAGCGCGGCGATCGCTTCGTCGTGATCGACGCCACGCGCGATCGCCTGGCCTGGTTCAATCTCGGCCCGGAAACGGACGTGCGCATCAGCCAAGTCTGGAACGGCGCCACGCCGGAAAAAACGCGCTAAGCTTCGATCGCTTTGCTCAAGCGCTCATACGCGCGCAAAAAATCCGCCTTGAATTCCTGCACCACGGCGCCCGCCGATTGCGTGCTGTTCATCAGCCCGACGCCCTGGCCGACCCAATAGGTCGCCAGCTCTTGCGCGCCCGCGTGCCCGCCTTGCGCCAGCTTGTCGATCAAGCGCAGCGGCGGCTCGGCAACCATCGTTTGCAGCGGCATCGGCAAGGGCGCGGGCGCATCAGCGCGTTCCCAAGCATCGGTCCAAGCCGAGCGCAATTGGCGGGAAGGCTTACCGGTGCGCGAGCGTGAGCGCACTGTGTCGCGCGACGTCGCGGCTAGCATCTTCTCCTTCACCACCGGATTGGTTTCGCTCTCCGGCGTCGTCAGCCACACCGAGCCGCACCAGGCGCCAGCCGCGCCCATCGCCATCGCAGCCGCCATCTGCGCGCCAGTCACGATACCGCCCGCGGCCAGCACCGGCGTATCCACGCCCGCCGCTTCCAGCGCGGCGACGATTTCCGGCACCAGCACCATCGTCGTCACCTCGCCGCAATGGCCGCCTGCTTCCGTGCCGGCCGCAACGAGAATATCCACGCCAGCCGCGGCTTGCGCCAGCGCGTGCTCCTTGGCGCCCACGAGCGCGGCGACGGCGATTCCGTGCTGCTTGCCCATCTCGATCATCAAGGGCGGGGGCACGCCCAGTGCATTGGCGATCAGCTTGATCGGATGGCGGAACGCCTCTTCCAAGGTCGCGCGCACGCCCTCGGGCCGCAGATTGCGCGCAAAGCCGCCGGAGCCCTTGCGCGCCTCATCCAACGCGCCCGCCTCCACGCCATGCCTGGCGAGGATCGCTTCCGCGAACTCGATCTGCGCGCGCGGCAGCGCCTTCGCGGCGCTTGCTGCATCGAATTCCTCGCCCTTGCCTTCAAACACGTTGGGCACGATCAGATCCACGCCATAGGGCGCCCCACCCACATGCGCGTCGATCCAATCGAGCTCTTCCTTCAAGCGCTCGGGCGTGTAGGCGGCCGCGCCGAACACGCCCATGCCGCCGGCCTTTGAAACAGCCGCCACCACGTCGCGGCTGTGCGAAAAAGCAAACAGCGGAAACTCTATGCCTAGATTTTCGCAGAGCGGCGTACGCATGATGGCCTCCGCGCGCGAGCATACGCTTCTCTCCGCGCACTGAAAGCTGACGTTGCGAGAGCCATGAACGAGACCCGCATCCCCGTGATTGTCGGCGTTGGGCAGATCAATGATCGCCCCGAAACTGGCGCCGATGGCCTCAATTCTCTGGAGCTGATGGCCGCAGCCCTGCGCCGCGCCGATCAGGATGCGGGCGGAGGCTGGCTCGCCAAGCTTGATGCGCTGCACAATGTGGCGCAGCTTTCCTTCCCCGAACTGGGCGATTGCTCGAAGCCGCTGGCGCAAGCGATCGGCGCGCATTCGCGCCTGTGCGCGCAAACGCGCTATCCGATGGGCGACAGCCCCGTTGCGCTGCTGAACGACGCCGCCAACCGCATCGCGCGTGGCGAAACCGAGATCGAAGCCGTCGCCGGCGGCGAAGCCTTGCGCACCGCGCAGCAACGCGCCGCCGGCAAGCTGGACGCCGTGCGCGCCTCGGCCGCGCGCGCCGCCAAGGAGGGCCGCGCCCGCTACGGCATCGTGGCGCCCACCGATGTGTATCCGCTTTACGAAAACGCCTGCCGCGCGGCATGGGGCCAAACGCTGGCCGAAGCGCAGGCCGAGAGCGCGGCGATCTGGTCCGCCATGTCGGAAGTTGCGGCGGCGAACCCGAACGCGTGGCTGCGCAAATCGCTCAGCCCCGCGCAAATCCTCGATGCTTCGCCCGCCAATCGCCCAATCGCGTTTCCTTACACCAAGCTCATGGTCGCCAACGCTTCGGTAAACCAAGGCGCGGGCTTCATCGTGGCGAGCCTCGCCAAAGCCAAGCAGATGGGCGTGGCCGAGCAGCGCCTCATCTATATCGGCGCCGGCGCTAGCGCGCGAGAGCCGGGCGATGTGCTGGCGCGCGATCGCCTCGATCGCTCTTTGAGCTTGGAAGCTACGCTGCACCGCGCGCTCGCCGCCAATGCGCTGACCAGCGCCGATCTGGACTATGCCGAACTCTATTCGTGCTTTCCCATCATGCCCAAGCTCGCGCGCCGCGCGATGGATTGGCCGCTGGCAAAGCCGATGACCGCGTTCGGCGGGCTCACTTTCGGCGGCGGCCCTGTCGGCAATTATATGAGCCACGCCATCGCTTCGATGGTGGACACTTTGCGTGCGCGCGGCGCGCACGGCCTTCTGTTCGGCAATGGCGGCTACGCCACCACCAGCCACGCCATCCTGCTCTCGCGCGATCCTTCCATCGCCGCGCAATGCGCGCGTGAGCCAAGCGTGCAGACACAAGCGGATGCCGCACGCGGCCCCGCGCCGGCGTTGCTAGATGCTTATGAAGGCGAAGCGACGATCGAGACCTACACGGTGTTCTATGACCGCGACGGCGCGGCCAAAAGCGGCGTGATTGTCGCGCGCACGCCGGGCGGCGCGCGCACGCTTGCTTACGTCCCGCGCGTGGATGGCGAGCTGATCGCGCGTCTCACCGATGGCGAAGCTGAGCCCGTCGGCATGCATGGCCGCGTCAGCGCCCGCGCCGATGGCCTCAATCTTTGGCGGCTCAGCTAAAGCGGCTCGGCTTCAGGTCGCGCTTATAGCGCTTCCAATTCTCAACGTAATGATGCGCCGACATCTGGATCACCTGCTTTTGCACGTCATCCAATTGCCGCTGCCCGCGCGCGGGCGCGCCGGTGATCAGCCAGCCTTCCTCAAAGCTTTTGCGCTCGGTGACCAGCGCATGCGCGCCGACCAGGCAAAAGCTCGGAATGCTGGCGTGATTGAGCACCGTCGCCTTGATGCCGATCAGCGCATTGTCGGCGATGGCGCAGCCGTGCAGCATCGCCTGATGGCCGATCGTGACGTTCGCCCCGATCGTCAGCGGCGCGCCCATATCGGTGTGCAGCACGCTGCAATCCTGCACGTTTGAATTTTCGCCCACGACGATCGGCTCGTTATCGCCGCGCAAAACGGCGCCGAACCACACCGATGCGTTCTTCTTGAGCACAATCTTGCCAATCAGCACCGCGCCCGGCGCCACCCAGAACGCCGACTCATCTTCCACTTCAAGATCAGCGTCAGCCAGAGCGTAGATCGGCATGGGGCGGCCTCCGTTGTGCGAATTTTTTGAGACGTTCCGGGTATTCAACGCCTCGTTAACCGGTTCAGCGTCTCCTGAGAACATCGGATGGGAATTTTCCCATCCACCCGTCTCCAGGGCCTTTGGCCCGCAAGTGGGGGAGAGCGTGGGCGAACGGCGCAAGATCAGCGCAGTTACAAAATCGCCGCCCGGCGCATCCCCGAACGACTCTCAAAATCCAGCTTTTCGACCCGCCTGGCAGAAGTCCGGCGGGACTTGGCCGCTCCAGCAAGGAGACATGCATGGCGAAGCGCAGCACTAACAAGCGTCGGCAAACCCAAGGCGTGCTGAACGTTCAGGAATTTCAGCGGGAAGATCGCCGCCAACGCAATCTGAAAGTGCTCGATGGCGGTTTCAACCCCGCCAATGACGGCCCGCGCGATTCCAGCTTCGTCAAAAACGTCCGCCCCAAATCCAAAGGCCAGCAAGCGCTGATGGAGGCGATCGACGCGCACGCTCTGGTGCTGGCGCTCGGCCCGGCGGGTACGGGCAAGACCTACCTCGCGATCTCCAAAGCGGTGGAAGCGCTGGAAGCGGGCAAGGTGGGGCGCATCGTGCTCTCGCGCCCCGCGGTGGAAGCGGGCGAATCGCTCGGCTTTCTGCCCGGCGCCATGGAGGACAAACTCGCCCCCTATCTTCGCCCGCTTTACGACGCGCTGCAGGATCGCCTTTCGGCCAAGCGGCTCAAGGCGCTGATGGCTGAGGGCCTGATCGAGATTGCGCCGGTCGGCTTCATGCGCGGGCGCACGCTGAACAACGCCTTCGTGGTGATCGACGAAGCGCAGAACTGCACTTACGGGCAGATCAAGATGCTGCTGACGCGCCTTGGCTGGCACTCGACCATGGTCGTCACCGGCGATCCGGCGCAGACTGACCTCTTGCCCGATCTCTCCGGCCTTCACACCGTCGCCGACAAGCTGGAAGGCGTGACCAACATCGCCGTCTGCCGCTTGGGCGAGCCCGATATCGTCCGCCACCCGCTGGTCGCCTCCATGTTGGGTGTCTTGTAAGCGCAGCGCCCACGCCGTTTCCTCTTCGGAGCCGCGTGTTGGAACTGGGTTGGAATTCAATGAAAAACTTAGGCGCCTCGCGGAAGCCGCTGAGGCGCTTTTCTTTCTAGTCTTCGCCTTCCAGATCGATGTCCAGAATGCTCATGGTCAGCACCTGGCCTTCGTCCTCGTCCGCTGAAACGGTGCCGACGAATTCGTCGTGCACGTAAACTTCGGCGCTATCGGTTTTGCGCGGGCGGGCGCGCACGTCGAGGTCAGCGGCGTGCAGCACTTGGCGCAGCGCGCCCTGCAGGCGCACGCGCTCGGCGTCGTCGATCGGCGCGTTTTTCTTGGCGCCCGGCGCGCGCGGCACGGCGAGGCTGATCGAGTACGACAACTCGCCCTCTTCATCATCGCGCAGCAATTCGGCGACGACCTTGCCGTCCACCAGCACGTTCGCCTCTTCGGCGCCCTTGGAAACCACCGACACAGTCGGCGAGCCAAGCAATTTGCTCAAATAAGCGCCCAGGCGCGTGCATTCGGCGGGATTCACGGCGTGCTCC
>DAOMPU010000055.1:0-10689 GCA_035444925.1 Terricaulis sp.
ACGAGGGCGTGGCGCACGAATATTTCCTGCCCAACGGGCCGTTCGCGATTTTGCCATTGAAAGGCGAGCGCGCGAACATCGTCTGGGCTGAGCCGCGCGCGGCGGCGGAAGCGCTGCTGGCGATGAGCGAGGAAGATTTCCTCGCCGAGTTGCGCCTGCGCTTCGGCGATTTCCTCGGGCGACTATCCTTGGAAGGCCCGCGCTTCGGCTATCCGCTTTCGCTGCAATTGGCTGAGCGCATGATCGATGATCGCGTCGCGCTCGCCGGCGACAGCGCGCACGGCATTCACCCGCTCGCGGGGCAAGGGCTGAATTTGGGTTTGAAAGATTGCGCGGCGTTGGCCGAATGCATCGCCGATGGCGTGGCGCTGGGGCTCGATCCGGGCGACGTGTCGATCCTCGAGCGTTACCAGCGCTGGCGGCGCTTCGACAACGTGACCATGGCGCTGGGCATGGAATTTTTCGACAAGATGTTCTCGAACAGCGTCCTGCCGCTGCGCGCCGCGCGGCGCGTGGGGCTCGCGGCGGTGAACGCGGTCGGGCCGGCGCGGCGGTTTTTCATGAAGTACGCGGGCGGCGCGGCAGGCGATCTGCCGAAACTGCTGCGCGGGGAGAGCTTGGCGGCTTGAGGAGGGCCAGGCGCCGATGTTTCTTCCGGTTTGAGGCTTTACCGATGGATGAGAAGCCAGTTCGCGACGTCTATTATTGGGTAGGCACAATTCTCTGGTGTGTGCTGGCGGCTTTGGTCGCGATGGGCGTTTGGATGGTTGTTTCATTGGTCTCTGGCGGGATCGTCTGACAATTCGCGCCAAGTAGTCGCCGCGCTTCCCCGCCGAGAGCCCCGCGAAAGCGGGGGCCGAGAGCGGGGAGCCAGAGCAACAGGCGCGTCCTCGGCTCTGGATCCCGGCTCTCGGCCCGCATCAAGTGCGGGCTCTCGGCCGGGAAGCGTGCAGCCAAACAAAAAGGGCGGCGCATTGCTGCGCCGCCCCAAGTACTTGCGTCGAACTTTAAGCTCACTTCTTCAGGTCGAAGCGATCCGCGTCCATCACCTTGGCCCACGCGGCGACGAAGTCCTTCACGAACTTCTCTTTCGCGTCCGCCGCGCCGTACACTTCGGCGAGCGCGCGCAGCTGGCTGTGCGAGCCGAAGATGAGATCGGCGCGCGTCCCGGTCCATTTCACGGCGCCGGTTTTACGGTCGCGCGCTTCGAACTCTTCCTGGCTGCCGTTAATGCCGGCCCATTTCGAGCCCATGTCGAGCAGGTTGACGAAGAAGTCGTTGGAGAGCGTGCCTGGCCGCGTGGTCAGCACGCCGTGCTTGTCGTGGCCGACTTGCAGCACGCGCAGGCCGCCGATCAGCGCCGTCAATTCCGGCGCGGTGAGGTTCAGCAATTGCGCACGGTCGATCAGATGCTCTTCGGTCGTCATGATCGGGGCGCGCACGTAATTGCGGAAGCCGTCGGCTTTCGGCTCGAGCCAGGCGAAGGATTCGATCTCCGTCTCTTCCTGCGTGGCGTCGGCGCGGCCCGAATTGAAGGGGACTTTCACGTCAAAGCCGCCGGCTTTCGCCGCTTTCTCGATAGCGACGTTGCCGCCCAGCACGATGAGATCGGCGAGGGACACTTTCTTCGCGCCCGCGTTGAACTCCTTCTGGATCGCTTCCAGCGCGGCGATCACTTTGGCGAGCTGGGCCGGCTTGTTGACCTCCCAATCCTTCTGCGGCGCAAGGCGCACGCGCGCGCCATTGGCGCCGCCGCGTTTATCCGAGCTGCGGAAGGTCGAGGCCGAGGCCCAGGCGGTTTCCGCCAGCTCGCGCACCGAAAGGTTCGTCGCCGCGATCTTGGCTTTCAGCGCGTCAGCGTCGGCGGCGTTGATCGTGGAGGGCGCGCCCGAGATCGGGTCTTGCCAGATCAAGGTTTCCTTCGGCACCAGCTTGCCGCGATAGAGCTGCTTGGGGCCCATGTCGCGGTGCGTGAGCTTGAACCACGCGCGCGCGAACGCATCGGCGAACTCGGCCGGATTCGCATGGAAGCGGCGCGAGATTTTTTCGTAGGCAGGGTCGAAGCGCAGCGCGAGGTCAGCCGTGGTCATCATCGGCTGGTGCTTCTTCGATTTATCGAACGCGTCTTCGACGTTGCGGCCCGCATCGCCTTTCGGCTTCCATTGATGCGCGCCGGCGGGAGACTTGGTGAGCTCCCATTCGAAGCCGAACAGCGTGTCGAAATAGCCGTTGTCCCAGGTGGTGGGGTTGGGCTTCCACGCGCCTTCGATGCCGGAGGTGATGGTGTGCCCGGCCATGCCGCTTTCGAACGTCGAGATCCAGCCAAGGCCCTGATCGCAAATGTCAGCGGCTTCCGGCTCCTTGCCGACATGGCTGTCGGGGCCGGCGCCGTGGGCTTTGCCGAACGTGTGCCCGCCGGCGACGAGGGCGACGGTTTCTTCGTCGTTCATGGCCATGCGGCCGAAGGTTTCGCGGATGTCGCGCCCGGAAGCGACCGGATCGGGGTTCGCGTCAGGCCCCTGCGGGTTGACGTAGATCAGGCCCATCTGCACGGCGCCCAGATTGCCGTGCAATTCGCGGTCGCCTGAATAGCGGGAATTGGGCTGCTTGCTATCGGCCAGCCAGGCTTCCTCGGCGCCCCAATTGACTTGGTTTTCCGGCTCCCAGGTATCGGCGCGGCCGCCGCCGAAACCGAACACCGGCCCGCCCATGGATTCGATCGCGACATTGCCGGTGAGGATCAACAGGTCGGCCCAGGAAAGCGCGGCGCCGTATTTCTGCTTGATCGGCCAGAGCAGCCGGCGGGCTTTGTCGAGGTTGCCGTTGTCCGGCCACGAATTGAGGGGTGCGAAGCGCTGTTGGCCGCGCCCGCCGCCGCCGCGGCCGTCGCCGGTGCGGTAGGTGCCGGCGGCGTGCCACGCCATGCGGATGAAGAACGGGCCGTAATGGCCGTAATCGGCCGGCCACCAATCCTGGCTGTCGGTCATCAGGGCGCGCAGGTCGGCGATCACGGCATCCAGATCGAGGGCGTCAAAGGCCTTGGCGTAGTCGAAATCCTTGCCCATCGGGTCGGATTCGGGGGTGTTCTGATGCAGCACCGCGACATTGACCTGATTAGGCCACCAATCGCGGTTGGTGCGTGCGCGCGCGTGCGGCACTGGGCATTTTGAATCGTTTCCGTCGGCCATTTTACGTCCTCCTAAGCGAGCGTCGTACGCCTTTGGAGGCCATTGACCCAATCGATTTTAGGGGAGCGACACATAGGTCGCCTCTATATTAGCGCCGAGAATGAGGCGGGCGCGGAGGCCTTTCGGCTTCCGCGCCCGTGCTGGACCGCTCAAGCGTATCGCGCTGGGAGCTTACGCGACGATTTGGGCGGCTTGGGAGAGGGCGGCCATCGCCACCGGGGCGAACACGGCGCAGGCGGCGATCAGGGCGTAAAACTTGGTCATTGGGAGCTCTTTCTCGGGGCGATGGGCTTAGGCGACGATCTGGGCGGCTTGGCTCACCATCGCGACCATCGCGGGGGCCATCACCAGGGCGGCGACGATCAGGGAATAAAACTTGGCGGTCATGGGCTTGGCTCCTCATCCCGAAGCGGCGTCGCTTCGATAAGGAGAAGATAGCGGCGCGAAGGGCGCGGCGATGTGACAATGGTCACGCGAGGGCGCTTTGGCGTCGATTTTGCACGCGACTCGCGCTTTGGTGGTGGCGGTAATCGGGGCGGGGCCCCCAATAAAAATATGAGGTGGAGATGGGTGGGCTCCGAAAGGCCGCCAAAAATGTGCTTGCGCCCGCTGTGCGCGCGGTTTGGCCGGCGGTGGAAGCCGTTGCTGAGATCAGCGCGCGCGCGCCGCGCCGGGGTAAAACGATCCAGTGGAAAATCACCTGGGATGACGAGTGCGACGCGGCGCTGGCGGCGCTGCCGGAACCCGACGGTGTTTCGCGCGCGCTTTACCGCAAACTGGTCGCCTGGCCGCAGCCGGTGAAGCGGCACGCGCTCGTGCGCGTGAACGGCGCGCCGACGGCGCTCATTTCATTGCGGCGCCGGCGCGTTTATTGGGAGCCCGCGCCTTATCAATGCCTGCCGAACTTCATCGCACCCGCGATTGACGATGGCGCGCTCGGGCGCGCGCTCAATGCGCTCTCGCTGGAAGTGCGGATCGCCTCCGGGCTGGCCGATGCGCCGCACGCGCTGAAGGCGCGGCGCACGCACGATTACGAAGTCTATCAAGCCGATCTCACCGGCGAGTACGCGGCGCACTGGAACAAGAAGCATTCCTACAATGTCCGCCGCGCGCGCGAGCGCTGCGCCGGCCTCACGCACCGCGCCAACGGCGCAGGCGATCTGCGCTGGATCCTTGATCTGTGGCGCCAGAATTGGGAGCGCGACGCCGAGCGCGAGACGGTGTCCGTCGATGATCGCTTGCGCTTTTGGGGCGCGCTGGCGGCGGCGCCGCCGGCCGAGGATCAATGGCGCGCGCACACTGTTGCGCTGTTGGATGGCGACAAGCGCGTCGCCGGCGCGGTGCTGCTGTCGCGGGGCGACATGGTGTCGTTCCAATGCGCCGCGCGCGATCCGGCTTATGAAGCGATGAACGTCGGCACGCGCGTGCTGGATTACGCGATGGAATGGGCCGCGCAGAGCGGCTTTCGCTGCTTCGATCTCGGCAGCGGCGACTATAAAAAGCGTTGGGCGCCTGTAGGCGCGACGCGCCACGCCGCGATCTTCCGGCCGGCGCTTACCGATCTGCTCTATCGCGTCGATCCGCTAGGCTAAAACCTAGCGCCGCCGCCACACTTCCCGCAGGCGCGCATCGCGCCCGCAGCCTTGGCGATATTGCGCGTAGCGGCCGGGATTCCGGCGCGCGTAATCGCGGTGATATTCTTCCGCCTGCCAGAACTCGGCGCGATCGAGGATCGGCGTGCGCACTTGGCCGTTCACGCGCCCGCTGGCGATGATGGCGCGCTTGCTGGCTTCCGCTTCCGCGCGCTGCGCAGGCGTTACGAAGATGGCCGGCCGATACGAATGGCCGCGATCGCAGAATTGCCCGCCGAGGTCGGTCGGGTCGGTCAGCGGCCAATAGCGTTGGAGCAATTGGGCGTAGCTGATCACGTTCGTATCGAAGCGCACCAGCACGGCCTCGTAATGGCCGGGATGGTTTTCGTAAGTGGGATTGCGATTGCGCCCGCCCGTATAGCCACTGGTGACGGAAATGACGCCGGAAATGGCGCCCATGTCGTGCTCCATGCACCAGAAGCAGCCGCCGGCGAACACGGCTTCTTCGATGCCGGCTTGCGTTGTTGGCGCAATGGGCTGGGCGCTGGCTTGGCCTTCGTTTTCGCCGCTGCAGGCGGCGAGGAGGAAACCGAGGGCGGCGAGGAAGGTGCGGCGGATCATGTGAGGGTTGAAGGTTTCATTCTTCATGATCTTTATGCGGTCTTTGTGCCTTTGTGGTTTCCTAAAACACAAAGACACAAAGCGAGCCACGAAGGCCACTAAGCCTCGTCGCGCAGCGCGCGCTGCGCCAGTGTTTCACGGTAAACCCGCAAGCGCTCGTCTTTCTCGCGGCCGAGATCGTAGAGCAGATCCCAGGAATAGAGCCCGGTGTCGTGCCCGTCATCGAAGCTGATGCGCACGGCGTAGCGACCCACAGCGTCGGCGCGGGTGACGTTGACATTGGCTTTGCCGGTGGGCGGGGGTGGCGGATTGGGGCCGTGGCCTTTGTTTTCCGCGCTGGGGCTTTCCACGCGCAGCAGCTCGAACGGAATTTCGAACGCGGCGCCGTCATCGAAGGTGATGCGCAGCAGCTTGGCTTTGCGGTCAAACTCAAGCTCGGTGGGCCAGGGGCGGGAGATGGCTTCGGCGCTCATTCATCGGCCCCCAATTCGCGCGCTTCATCGATCAGCATGATCGGCACGCCGTCGCGCACGGGATAAGCCAGGCGCGCGGTTTCGCTGATCAGCTCCTGCTTTTCGCGATCATAGCGCAGCGGCGTGCGCGTCTGCGGGCAGACGAGCACTTCCAGCAGCTTGGGATCGGGCGCGGCGCTCATTGCAGCGGCCCGCCCGGGCGTTCGCCTTCGCCGGCATTGTCCCATTCCAGCAGCGCGATCAGGGCGGCGGCGCGTTCGTCCAGCTGCACGGTTTCGAGCAACGCCTGCTTGGCGGCCGGATCGAACGGGCAGATTTGCGCGGCGACATTGACCACGGTTTCGGTGGGCGCTTCGTCCACCGATTTCCAATCCACGTTGAAGCCGTGCAGGCCCGCATAGGTTTTCAGCGAGCGCATCAGTTGCTCGCGATTGATCGCGCGCTCACTGGCGGGCGCGAAGTCGGCGGCGAATTGCTCGAAATCCACGCGCGCCTGGCGATAGGGCAAGCCGGTTTCCAGTTCGGGGCCGAGTTGGAAACGGCACACGCCCGTCAGCGTGATGAGATAGCGCCCGTCATCGGTTTCGGAGAATTGCGTGATACGGCCGGCGGCGCCCACATCCGCCAGCAGCGGCACGGGCTCGTCTTCCTCGCCGGTGGCGGGCTGGATGATGCCGATCAAGCGCTCGCCGCTCAGCGCATCGTCCACCATGTTGAGATAGCGCGGCTCAAACACGTTGAGCGCCAACACGCCGCGCGGATAAAGCACCGCGCCCTGCAGCGGAAACAGCGGGATCACCTCGGGCAAATCGCCGGGCTTGCGATAGCCGAACGCGCTCATGCGAACAAAATCGCCGACAGGCGCCGGCGTCCGTTCTTGGCGATGTCCGAGCTGAGGCCCGCGGCTTCGAACACCTTCAGCAGCTGCTTGCGCGCCGCCTCTTCGTTCCATTCGCGATTCTGCTCGATAATGGCGAGCAATTGATCGGCCGCGCCTTCCAGATCGCCGCGCGCCGAGAGCGCTTCGGCAAAATCGAACCGCGCCTGCAAATCCTTCGGATTGGCGGCGACCTTCTGCGCCAGCTCGTCTGAAGCGCCCGCCGCTTGCGCATTGCCGGCAAGCTCAAGCGCGGCGCGCACGCCGGCGATGGCGGGATCGTTCTGCTTGTCCTCGGGCGCGTGCGAAAGGATCTCGCGCGCCTGCTCGGGATCGCCCGCCATCAAGGCCACGCGCGCCATGCCTGCGATGCCTTTGATGTTTTCGGGATCGAGCTGCAGCACGGCGGTGTAGCCTTGCGCCGCGCCGCCGATGTCGCCGAGCTTCAAAGATTCCGCCGCCTGCTCCAGCAGCGGCTCGATCTCTGCACTCATGTCGGCGCCGGCGAGGCGATCGACGAATTGCTTGATCTGGCTCTCGGGCAGCGCGCCCATGAAGCCGTCGATCGGCCGGCCCTGATCGAACGCGTACACCGCCGGGATCGAGCGCACGCCAAGCTGGCCGGCCACGCCCGGATGCTCATCGATATTGATCTTCACCAGGCGCACCTTGCCGCCCGCGTCGCGCACGGTTTTTTCGAGCGGCGGCCCCAGTTGCTTGCAGGGCCCGCACCAGGGCGCCCAGAAATCGACGATCACTGGCGCGGCTTTCGAGGCCTCGATCACATCCGCCATGAAGCCTTGGTCGGAGCCGTCTTTCACTACATCGGATGCTGGCGGCGTGGCGCCGTCAAGAAAAGTCATTGGGGCCTCTGAATTGCTCAGCTCCCTATTTGGGCTGCTCGCGCGCCCGGTTCAATCAAACTCGGAACCCCGTCGCCGTCGAAGGCGAGGCGGATCGGCTCGCGCCCTGTGGCGCGGACGAATTTGAGCATGCCTGCGGGGCTGATGGCGGTGGTGGCATCGTTGCTGAGCGGGTGGAAATTGACGAGATCGTGCGCGAACAGCGCCTCGTCCAGCACCACGCGCACGCGCGCGCCCGGATCGTTGATCAGCGCATAGAGCGTGACCGAGCCGGGCGTGACGCCGAGATATTCCATCAGAAACTCCGCGGAGCCGAAGGAGAAGCGCGGCGCGCCCAGCAATTTGGAGACGGCGTTGAGATCGATCGGCGTTTCGCCCAGCGCCGAGATCAGGCAGATGCCACCCTTTTTATCCTTCAAGAACAGGTTCTTGGAGTGCCCGCCGGGCAGGGCGGCTTTGATGTCGGCGCCCTCGTCCACGGTGAACACCGGGCGGTGCTCATGTGTGGTGTGGGGGATGCCCAGGCGATCGAATAGGGCGAACAGGTCCGCGCGGCTGGCGCGCGGGCGCGGCGCGGGGGCGTTGTCTGGCGGGGCGGTCATTTCCGCCTATAAATCGCAGCGATGAAGCTGACTTGCCACCCGTTGCAAGCGCGCCCGGCGGAAATTCGCCCCGGCCAGGCCGAGCGCGGCTGGATGGATGCTTTCACCCAACGGCACGCCTATCGCTGCCTGCCGCTCACCATCGCCAATTGCACCGGCTGGGAAATCCTGACGCCCGCGCCGTTCCGCGCCAGCTGGAATGGCGGCCCCGCGCTCAGCGACGTGACGCTCGAAAGCGAAGGCGATGTGCACAAGCATTTCGCCGGCTCGATGTTCGCGCGCGGGGTGCTGACCTTCAACACCGGCTGGCTGTTCCGCACCGAAAGCGGCTGGGACGCCTGGGTCGGCGGGGCGCCGAACCATCTGAAGCACGGCATCCAGCCGCTCACCGGCATCGTGGAGACCTCCTGGCTGCCCCAGCCCTTCACGATGAATTGGGCCTTCACCGCGCCGGGCGCGGTGGCGTTCGAAGCGGGCGAGCCGTTCTGCATGATCATGCCCGCGCCGCATGCGGCGATCGATCAGTGCGCGCCGATCGTAAAGCCGCTCTCGGCCGATCCGGCCTTCGAGGCGGAAACCAAAGCCTGGGTCGAAGGGCGCAGCGCTTTCATCGCCCGCGTGCGCGGCGGCGATAAAGAGGCGCAGCAACAAGTTTGGCAGCGCACGTATTTCGCCGGCAAAACCGCGCGCGGCGAGGCCGCCGCGGAGGACCACATCCATCGCCGGCGCCTACCCGCGCCGCGGCCCGCGCGCGAGGATGAGTGAAGCGGTTAACGCGCGAAACGCTGATACGCGTGGCGGTTGATTGCCATAGACCCCCGGATGATCTTGGCCTTCATGACAGAACAATGACGCCGCCAGACGGCGCAAAGGGGTTGGGGGCGCGTTCACGGCAGTCTCCTCTAGGGGCTCCCGGAATGTCATCGCAATTTGCGGCGCAGCTGCTCACGGCGGCTTTGGTTCTCTTTGCGGGCGCAAACGCTCTCGCGCATGGATTATTTCTCTTCGCCGGGTTCGATCACCAGCGCGGCTTTCGCCCGCTGTTTGACCTGAGCCGCGAATGGAACGCGCCGAGCCTTTATTCCGGAGGGCTGATTTTTGCGTGCGGTGCGGCGCTTGGGCGGGCTGGGCTGCGCTTGCGCCAGCGGGGCGATGCGCTGTGGGCGTCATGGTGCTTCCTGGCCGCGGTGTTTGTATATCTGAGCATTGATGAGGTGTTCGGCCTGCACGAGCATCTCACCGGCGCAACGCGCGAATTGCTGCACATCACCAATGGGCCGTTTTATTTCGCATGGGTGATCCCCGGCCTGGCGTTCGCTTTCGTCGTGTTTTTGTTGTCGCTGAGTTTTCTGCGCGAGCTGGATCGGCGCTCGCGATTCTACGTCATGCTTGCGGGCGCGGTGTACGTTACCGGCGCTGTGGGGTTTGAAATTCTGGGTGGGTGGCGCTGGCGCATTCTAGACGGCGATATCACGGACCCGCTCTACATCGTGCTCTTCTCGATCGAAGAGATGCTGGAAATCGCCGGCATGTCGCTCATGCTTTACGCGGTGCTCCGCCGGAGCGAGCTGATGTTTGGCGCCGACGCGGCCAAAGCAATCTGTTCG
The DNA here is from genome assembly GCA_035444925.1 of Terricaulis sp. Lineage (GTDB taxonomy): Bacteria > Pseudomonadota > Alphaproteobacteria > Caulobacterales > Aquidulcibacteraceae > Vitreimonas. The sequence goes on from DAOMPU010000055.1 coordinate 9,824, forward strand.
CCGGGGCTGGCGGCGCAGCGCTGAGCCGCACCCAAGCCCTCTGGCTTGCGGCTTTCTGAGCGGCTAGGGATAAGGTGATGAAACTCACTTGTTATCAAGTCGATCCGCAGCCGGCCGAGATGGTCCCTGGCTCGCCGGATCGCGAATGGATGGATCGCTTCTCCGATCGCCATCCCTATCGCTGCCTGCCGCTGGTGGTGGCCAACACGACCGGGTGGGCGCTGCTTTCGCCCGTCAGCTTCACCGCGACCTGGAACGGCGGCCCGCGCATCGAAGACATCCGGCTCGATCCCGATGGCGATACGCCGCGCGCGCTGCTCGATCGCTGGGCGGTGTCGCACTTTTCCGGCGGCGTGCTGACGTTCCACACCGGCTATCTGTTCCGCACCGAGCCGGGCTGGGATCTTTGGATCGGCGGCCCGCCCAATCACATCAAGGACGGCATCCAGCCGCTCGCCGGCGTGGTGGAAACCTATTGGCTGCCGTTTCCCTTCACGATGAATTGGCGCTTCACGCGCCCGGGCATGATCTCGTTCAAGAAGGGCGAGCCGTTCTGCTTCCTCTACCCGATCCCGCACGAGCAGATGGATCAGTTCCAGCCGGTGGTGAAATCGATCCACGATAATCCCGAGCTGAAGCGCGAATACGAAGCCTGGGGCCAAAGCCGCACCAATTTCCTCGAACGCCTCTCCGATAAGGATAGCGACGCGGTGAAATCCGGCTGGCAGCGCGATTATTTCCGCGGCCGCACGCCCGAAGGCCACGTCGCGCCCGACGGGCATGTGAACCGCCGGCGGATGAAGGCGCCGAGGAAGGCGGAGCCGGGGGAATAGATCGGGGATCGGAAGTCGGTTTTCGGGGATCGG
>DAOMPU010000056.1:0-10674 GCA_035444925.1 Terricaulis sp.
CGCCAATCGCGCGGCGCGGCACCGGCAAGTTCACCGGATCGCGCGGCGTCATCACAGTGACGAGCACGTAAGCGCCCGAGCCCCATTCAGCCGTGACTGGCACGTCGATATTCGCCCCGCCTTCGCCCACGCGCACGGTGCGCGTTTCGATCACGCGGTCTGTCGCCACCACGATCTGCGCTTCGCCGGCATAGGGCGCATCGATGCGCACGCGCGCACGCGCGCCGGGGCGCACCGGATTTTCCGGGCCTGTGACGGTGACCATGTCGGGCGTTGCGCTATCTTGCGCGGGGCCGCCCCAGCCGACGCCGAAGCGCTGGCTGGTTTCCGCCCCGCCGCGCGGATCGCGCACGATCAAACGATAGGTGCCTTCGCGCAGCCCATCCTTGGCGATGCGCAACGGCTCGCCCGCGGGAATATCGATTGTGGCGCCATCCACCGGGATGTCGCGCCCAGTGCGCCGCCAGCGCCATTGGCCGCCATCGAGATACCAATCATAGCTCCAATCTTCGCGCACCAGCTGCCATTGCAGGCCGCGGATGCCGACGCGGGCGCCCTGCGCGTTCAGCGCGATCACGTCATACGCCACGCGCTCGCCAGCGCCGGCGCGGCGGTTTTCGAAGGTGGGCTTCAAGCCAATGTAGAGATCGCGCGTGCGCACCGGCACCACGAAGCTTTCGCGCACCACGCGCCCGCCCGGATCGGCGACAGAGGCGATCATGCGCGCGCGCAGCGGCAGCGTCGTATCCGGCGTTTCCGGCAGCGTAAGCGCGAGTTGCGCGGCGCCTTGGCCGTCCGTGACGGTGGAGGGCAATTGGAACAGGCGTTCATCGAAGCTCTCGTCCGTGCGGCCGAACACATAGCCTTCCTGCTGCGGGAACGGGTTGGGATCGATCAGCAGCCGGCCTTCGGCCTCGACCGCGAGGCCCGAGCCGGGCGCGCCGTAGAGGAAATCGGCCTGCACGTTGATCGGCCGCGATTGGCCCGCGCGCAGCACCTCTTCGCTCGCCGCCACCTGCACACGCAGGCGCTGGGGCACGAAATCCTCGACCGACCAGCTGACTTCGCCGGCGGCGGCCTCTTGCCCGTCAACCGTCAGCACCGCGCGCCAGAGGCCGCGCGGGGCGGAGCGATCGATCTCAATATTCTTCGCAATGGCGCCGCCATCAACCGCTTCGGTGATGCGCATGCGGCGCGCTTCGGTGCCGTTCGGGCGATAGACCACCAGCGTCGATTGCCGATCGGGGATGGCGCGCCCGATTTGGTCGCGGATCAGGCCGATCAGGCGCACGCGCTCGCCGGGGCGATAGATGCCGCGCTCTGTATAGAGATACGCATCCACATCGCCGGGCGCGCGGCGGCCATCGACGTTGCGATCGGTGAGATCGAGGCTCGGCCGCTGCAGATCGAGCGCCGCGAAATCGCCCCGCTCGCCATAGGCCATCACATAGCGCGCCCGCGCAGGGCCATCGCCGTTCACCAGCGCATCGGCGAAGCGCACGCGGCCTTCGCTATCGGTGCGGGCGCGGGCGAGCTCTTCGTTGTTCTGCGCAATCAAGGTGACGTTGATATTGCCCAGCGGGCGCGCCGTGCGTAACGAGCGCACCACGACATCAAGCCCGGTGGCGCCGGAGAAGCTCTGCAGCGCCATATCCGTGTAGAGAATCCAGCGATAGGCTGAGGCGGCGCTGTTGGTGTCGTTATTGCCGCGCTGGCCGGCGCTGGGCGAAGCGTCGCGCACCTTTACCACGTAAGCGCCGGGGCGCATTTCCCGCAGGGCCGCGCCCAGCGCGAAAACCGTGGTTTGCGCGGTGTTGCGCATGCCGGTGGTGTCGATTTCGATGCGGCCTTCATAGACCTGCACCCCGACATCTTCGCCCGCGCTGTTGAAACTCCAATAGCCCCAGCCGCCTTCCTCGTTGGTTTCACCCTCTTCGATGCTCTGCTGCGAGAGGATTGCATCGGGCACGCGCAGCACTTCCACGTCGAGGCGCGACACGTTCACGGTTTCAATGGCGATGCCATCGGCCTCGGCGCGCGGCAGGATGACGCCCGAGCCGGCGAAGCCCACATAAGCGGGGCGATCCCCGAACGTGAGCGTGAAGATTTCATCGGCTTCGGTGCGCTGGCCGTCCTGCGAGGGCAGGCCCTGGCGCACGGTGACGCGGCGATCGGGCTCCAACGGCAAGCCGGCGATGCAGAGCAGATTGCCCGAAACGTCGGTCTGGAACGTCGCGGCCGGCTCCATAGAGAGATAGTCGGCATAATTCACGCCCGGATCGAGCGGGCGGGTGAATTCAAGGCAGGCGCGCGGCTCGGCCTGGTTCATCTCAGTGCGCAGGCGATGGAACGCCATGCCTTCCGCGAGGATCACGCCCGCGCGCGGCGCATCGGCGCCCCGCGCACGCTCCTGCGCGCCCACCGTGCCCAGCTGCGCGAAGCTCATCGCCGGCGCCCCGGCCGAAACGCGGCCCAGCACCGCCCCGCCCCACAGGCCGATCAGCAGCGCGATCGAAGTCGCCAGCACCGTCTGCCGGTTAGCGAGCAGATAATCGCGGGCGGGCTTGGCCCAACTCCAATCCCATTTACGCGGATCAAGCTTTGCGAGGGTGGATTTCCAATTGAACGCCATGGCGCGCGTCTCCCGTCCGCCCGGACAGCACATGCTTGCCCGAGGCTCGCGCAGCCGGCAAGCCACCATTAAAATCCGGCAAAGTGTTGTCGTTAGGTGCAGTTGCCGCCGGCGCGGCGACGTGTTTCAACAGCGGAAATAAAAAATGACGCTAGCGGCGCCTTTGCCGGCGCGCGGGAGGAATAGAGACGATGACCGAGGCCGCCAAGCCCGCCTTTCCAGCCATGTCCATTGCCCAGGCGCACGCGCTGATGACGCAGAAGGGCACGTTGCTCGAAATGGGCGAAGGCGAGGTGCGCGGCGTCAAAATGAAAGTGTGGACGGCGGCGCCGCCGACGCTGCACGCCATCTTCGCCATCTCCGCCCCGTTCGCGGGCCGCGACCACCTCGTCCACGAGGACGAGCGCGCCACCATCGGCGCGGCGCGCCAGGCCGGCGCCAAGCTCGCCCAGCAGCTGATCGCCGACGGTGTAAAGCCCGGGGACCGTGTGGCCATCGTCATGCGCAACCTGCCCGAGTGGCCGGCGGCGTTTTGGGCCGGCGTGCTGGCGGGCGCCATCGTCACCCCGCTCAACGCCTGGTGGACGGGGCCTGAACTTGAATACGGCCTGCAAGATAGCGGCGCCTCGATCCTGTTCGTGGACAACGAACGCTATGAGCGCGTGCGCGAGCATCTGCCCAATTGCCCCGATTTGAAAAAAATCTACGTCTCGCGCGCCAAGGAAGAGATTGCCGATCCGAACGTGGCGCGGCTGGAAAGTGTGATCGGCGCCGTGAACGATTGGGGCAAGCTGCCTGAGGCGCCGGACGTGTTTTCCGCCTTCCCCGCGCGCGGGCCCGACGATGATGTGACCATCTTTTATACGTCCGGCACCACCGGAAAGCCGAAGGGCGCGGTGATTTCCCACCGCAATATCATCTCGAATATGTGGAATGGCGCGGCCGCGCAGGCGCGCGCGTTCCTGCGCCGGGGCGAGGCGCCGCCGCTGCCGGATCCGTCGCTGCCGCAAAAATCCTTTCTGATCTCGGTGCCGTTCTTTCACGCCACCGGCTGCTTTGCGATCATGATCCCGGCGCTGATGCGCGGCGATAAGATCGTCATGCAGCGCAAGTTCGACGCGGACCAGGCGCTTGAGCTGATCCAGCGCGAGCGGATCACGCATTTTGGCGGCGTGCCGGCGATCGCCTGGCAGATCATCGAGCATCCGCGCGTGGATGCGTACGATCTCTCCTCGATCGAGGGCGTGGCTTATGGCGGGGCGCCGGCGGCGCCGGAATTGGTCAAGCGCATCAAGGCGCGCTGGCCCGCTTCCACGCCCAGCCAGGGCTGGGGCATGACGGAAACCTCCGCCACGGCCGTCTCCAATGTCGCGGAAGATTATGAGCGCAAGCCCTCCTCCACCGGCGTGCCCGCGCCTACCGGCGAAGCCAAGATCGTAAGCCTTGACGGCAAGGATCTGCCGATCGGCGAAGTGGGCGAGCTTTGGTACAAAGGGCCGATTGTTGTGCGCGGCTATTGGAACAAGCCTGAGGCCACCGCCGAGACGTTCGTGGATGGCTGGATCAAAACCGGCGATCTGGCGAAAATGGATGAGGAAGGCTTCATCTATATCGTCGATCGCGCCAAGGACATGCTGATCCGCGGCGGCGAAAACATCTACTGCGTCGAGGTCGAGAACGCGATCTACGATCATCCCGCGATCATGGACGCCGCCGTGATCGGCAAGCCGCATCACGTGCTGGGCGAAGAGCCGATCGCCATCGTGCACCTGAAGCCTGGGCAAAACGTCTCCAGCGATGAGCTGCGCCATCACGTGGCGCAAAGGCTGGCGGCGTTCAAAGTGCCTGTCGAGGTGATCTTCTGGCCCACCACGCTGCCGCGCAACGCCAACGGCAAGATCGTGAAAAAGGAGCTGAAGGCGCAGTACGAGGCCAAAGCCTAAGCGGCGACGCCGAACAACAGTCCAACGCCCGCCGTGACCGCCATGGCCAGCGCCCCCCAAAACGTCACCCGCAGCACGGGGCGCGCCATGCGCGCGCGGCCCGCGCGTGCGCCAAGGGCGCCCAAAGCCGCCAGATAAATCAAAGACGAAATCGCCACGACTGCGATCACCGCCCCCTCCGGCGCGAAGATCGCGGCCAGCACGGGCATGATCGCGCCGATGGCGAAAGAAAGCGCCGAGGCGAACGCAGCCTGGATCGGCCGCGCCGCCGTCGCGTCGGAAATGCCCAATTCATCGCGCGCATGCGCGGCCAGCGCATCCTTGGCGCTGAGCGATTCCGCCACGCGGCGCGCCAGTTCCGGTTCAAGCCCGCGGTCGATGTAGATGCCGGTGAGTTCCTCGATTTCGAACGCCGGATCTTCGCGCAGCTCACGTTTCTCGCGGGCGAGATCGGCTTTTTCCGCGTCAGCTTGAGAGCTCACCGAAACGTACTCACCGGCCGCCATCGACATCGCCCCCGCCGCCAACGCCGCCACGCCCGCCGTGAGGATTGCATCGCGCCCCGCGTCCGCCGCCGCCACGCCGATGACGAGGCTCGCTGTCGAGACGATGCCGTCATTGGCGCCCAGCACCGCGGCGCGAAGCCAGCCGATGCGCGTGACCACATGGGATTCGTTATGAAAGCGCGGCATGCGGAGTAGAACCTTGTCGAAGAGCCACGGCGGCCCCACACTCAAACCAACGGAGACACGCCATGACCAAGATCGTTTACGAGATTATCCAGCATGATGGGGGCTGGGCATTCAAGCTTGACGACACAATCTCCGAGACGTTCGCCAGCCACGAGGCGGCTTACGCCGCCGCCAGACGCGTCGCGATCGAGCAGCGGCGCCCAGATCAGACAGTCGGCATCTCGTGGGAAGACGCGCGCGGCCGCTGGCACGATGAAATCTCGCCCGGCGATGACCGGCCGGAAGTCGAGATCAAGGACAAGCCATGAAGGCGCTATCATGCGCCCATTCTACGCCCTCGCGCGCGCTGTAGGATACGCCACGCCTATTGCAGATGCGCTTCGATGAACCAAAGGTCTTTATCCATCTGACGCGAAACGCCGGTGAAGAGATCGGCCGTATCCTTATCGCCGGCTTCGTCCGCCGCCTCGATCGCTTCGCGCGCGAGCTTGCCGAAAGCGGCGATCCGATCGGCCACCGCTTGCAGATGCGCTTTCTCGTCGGTCACGTCGGTCGGGTACGGCTCGAGTTTTGAGCCTTTCGCCACCGCTTGCGTGGTGCCGGCCACGACGCCCGCGAGCGTGACGCTGCGCTCGGCGATGTCATCGACGAAGCCGTCCACGCGCGCCTGAATCTGATCAAACAATTCGTGCAGCGCGATGAAGTTCGGCCCCTTCACGTTCCAATGCGCCTGCTTGATGGCGAGGCGCAGATCGATCGCGTCCACGACGCGCGCGTTGAGCAGCGCGATCATGGCTTTGCGGGTGTTGTCGGGCAGGTCGTTACGGGTCTTGGGCATGGGTTTTCCCTCGGATATTCCTCAATGACTATGTGGTTTGCCGCCGGGCCCGCGGCAACACCATCATCCATAGATATAAGCCATACTCGCGATCGACTTGGCCTATGCCTAAAGCGTAGCCAGCCAATCGATCAGATGGCCAGTCGTGGCGGCCGGGTTTTCCTGCTGGGTCCAGTGGCCCACGCCCGGGATGATCCGGGCGCCGCGGAAATCGCTGCAATTCCGTTGCATTTGCGCGATCGAGCCTTCCTCCCCGCCAAACATCTTAAGCACCAGATCGTTCGAGCCGGCGATGAACAGCGAGGGCTGATGAATGACCCGGTCCGCGATCGCGTTCGCGTCGGCCCAATCGCGTTCGAAATTGCGATAGCGATTGAGCGGCCCGCGGAAGCCGGAGCCGGTGAAGGCTTCAACGTAATAATCGATGTCCGCTTCGCTCATCCAGGCCGGGAAAATTTCCGGATCGGGCATGCCGTCAAGCAGCGCATCGCCGTGCTTTTTATCGTCCGTGCTCCAGCCATACCCATCGCCGCTGGCGCCGAAATACATTTTGCGCACGGTCGCGCGCACGTCGGCCTCGAGCGCCGCTTCCGCCACGCCCTCCTCTTGAAAGTAGTTCATGTAGAAGAACTTGCCCTGGTCGGCGAACATCGCCTTGAAGGCGTGGTTCAGCGGCACGGGCGATTGGCCGCCATACGGCACCGAAAGCCCCGCCACCGCGCGCACGCGATCGGGGTGTTGCACGCTCGCCGCGTACACGATCGGCGCGCCCCAATCGTGGCCGATCAGAACGGCGGGCGCAGCCGGCGAAAGCGCGGCGATCAATCCGGCCACATCCGCCGCGATCTCCTTCATCGCGTACGCTTCCACGGCGTGCGGCTTGGAAGAGCCGCCATAGCCGCGCACGTCGATGGCGCAGGCCGTGAAGCCGGCGGCCGCGAGCGGCGCCATTTGATGGCGCCACGAATACCAGCTCTCAGGAAAGCCGTGCACCATCACGATCAGCGGGCCTTGCCCCTCGAGCGCCGCGCGGATCGAAACGCCATTGGTTTCGATGGTGCGAAATTCGTGCGTCATCGTGCTCCCCATTATGTGGCCCCTATTTCGTCATCGTCGATCGCGTCGGCGGCTTCTTCGTTGAGCGCGCGCCCTTCGCGGCGCGGCTTGGTGAAGGGCGTCGGCGTGGGCGTTTGCGCATTGTTGCGCATCAGCGCCCTGCCGGCGTCGAGGCCGCCGGCGAGCTCCAGCTCGATGCGCGCCGCGTCCCGTTCGCGCACTTCTTCGATGGTTTCCGCGATTTGGAAATCTTCGATGCCAAGCTCGCGCATCACTGCGCCGGAGAAGGTCAGCGCGCTCTCGAACACTTCGCGGATCTGATAATCCACGCCGGCGCGGATCAGGCGATGCACGTGGCCGCGATCGAACGCGCGCACCAGCAGCTTGGCGTGCGGAAATTCGGATTTGACCAGCGCGACGATCTTATCCGCCGCGTCCGGCTTATCGACGCATACGAGGATCGCCTCGGCGGTGTGTGCGCCGGAGGCGTGCAGCACATCGAGCCGGGTGCCATCGCCGTAATAGACCTTGAAGCCGAAATCGGCGGCCGCGCGGATCATCTCCACATCGATCTCAATGATCGAAATATCGACCCCGCGCGCCAGCAGCGGCTGGCTGACCACTTGGGCGAAACGGCCAAAGCCGATGAACAGCACGCGCCCCTCAAGGTCGCGCGCATCCTCGATGCCCTCGTGCGATTCCTCCGGCTTCTTTTCAAAGCGACGCAGCACGATGACCACCAGCGGGGTTAGCGCCATCGAGATAATGACGATCGCCGTCATGATCGCGGAGATGCGCGCATCCATCACCCCGCTCGAAAGCGCGGCGGCGTACAGCACGAAGGCGAACTCGCCGCCCTGCGCAAACAGCGCCGCGCGCTGCACCGCTTCGTGGCGGCCCGCTTTGAAAAGGCGCGCCACGCCGTAGATACCGAGCGCCTTGACGATCATGAAGGCCGCGACGCCCGCCGCGATCAGCGGCCATTCGCGCAGCACCGTGGCGATATCGAGCGACATGCCGACGCTGATGAAGAACAGCGCCAGCAAGATGCCGCGAAACGGCTCGACATCCGCTTCGAGCTGATGGCGGAAGATCGAATCCGAGAGCAGCACGCCTGCGAGGAACGCGCCCATCGCCATCGACAGCCCGCCCCAATCCATCAGCAGCGCCGCGCCCAGCACAACCAGCAACGCCGCCGCCGTCATCGCTTCACGCGCGCCCGAACGCGCCAGCAGCGCGAACAGCGGATTGAGCACGTAGCGCCCCGCCAGAAAAACACCCGCGATCGCGGCCAAGGCGATGGCGATGCTTTGCCAAAGCGGGGGCGCATCGGCGGCCACGCCTACGGTGAGCCCCGCGATCACCGCCACGCCCGCAAGCAGCGGCACGATCATCAGGTCTTCGAACAGAAGGATCGAAACGGCGCGCTGGCCGGCCACGCTCGAGGTTTCGCCCGCGTCGTCCAGCATCTTCATGATGACGGCGGTCGAGGAGAGGACGAAGCCTGAGGCGCCCACGGCGGCGGCGGCCCACGGAATGCCCGCCGCCATGCCCACCAGCGTCAGCAGCACGATGCAGGTCAGCACCTGCGCGGCGCCGAGGCCGAAAATTTCCTTGCGCAGCGCCCATAGCTTCGCGGGGCGCATTTCGAGACCGATGATGAACAAGAACATGACCACGCCGAACTCGGCCACGTGCAGGATGCTGGCCGGGTGCGTGAAAATGCCGATCCCAAACGGGCCGATCACAAGCCCGGCCGCGAGGTAGCCCAGCACCGACCCGAGCCCCAGACGCCGAAACAGCGGCGCGGCGATCACCGCCGTCGCCAGCAGCGCCACCGCGTGTTCGAGCCCCAGCCCGACCGCCGCGTGGGCCGCCTCCGCCGTTTCAGCCGCCGCCATGCACATCCACTCCTGTTCTCAGCCTCACTGAATGCACGAAACCCTCCCCGGGGCGCGAATCATTTATGATCGCCCCCTTCCCCAAAGGAGCGCGCGGATGATCGACAACACCAAGCTGACGGCGCTCGTCGCCTCGCGCATCTGCCACGACATGGTCGAGCCCATGAGCGCGATCATCCAGGGCCTTGAAATGATCAAGGACGGCGACGGCAAAACCGATCCCGACGCGCTTTCCCTGCTGGATCACGGCGTCGGCAAGGCATGGGCCAAGCTCGAGTTTTTCCGCTTCGCCATGGCCGGCGCGGTGGCCGAGGGCGAGAGCGAGCTTGAAGAAGGGCGCGCCGTCGCCATCAAGCTCTATTCCGTTCTGAAGCCGGAACTTGTTTGGAGCGCGCCCGCGGTGGCGATGCCGCGCCCGGCGGTGCGGGTGATCGTGAATTTGTTGCTGATCGCCAACGAGTGTCTGCCGCGCGGCGGTACGGTCGAGCTGACAGCCGCGAAGACCGCCGAGGGCGGCGAGGTCGTCGTCACCGCGACGGGACCGCGCGCGAAACTGCGCGAGCCCACCGCGCTCGCCCTGCGCGGCGAAGGCGAGGAGCTGACCGGCCACACCATCCAGCCCACGCTGACCGGACTTTTGGCCCGCCAGGGCGGGGTCGAGCTCGCGGCGCGCGAGAGCGAGGAGAAGGTCGAGCTGATCGCCCGCTCGGCGGCGTTCAAGCTCTCGTAAACTCGCGTTAACCGCAAAGCCGCATCGTGGGCGCGAATCCGACGGAGTTCGCCCCATGAGACGCTGTCTTGTCGTTGACGACAGCCGCGTGATCCGCAAGGTCGCGCGCCGCATTCTTGAAGACATGCGCTTCGAGATCGAAGAGGCCGGCGACGGCCTTGAAGCCTTGCAGGCGTGCCGGCGGCAGATGCCGGATGCGATCCTTCTGGATTGGACCATGCCGGTGATGAGCGGCATCGATTTCTTGAAGCAGCTGCGCCAAGAGCCGGGCGGCGACAAGCCGATCGTCGTGTTCTGCACCACAGAGAACGACGTGGAGCGCATCACCGAAGCGCTGAAAGCGGGCGCCGACGAATACATGATGAAGCCGTTTGACAGCGACATTCTCACCTCCAAATTCGCAGAAGCGGGGCTCGCTTGAGATGCTGACCGAGCCCGAATTCGTGCTGATCGCGCGCGAACTGAAAGCGCGCAGCGGCGCTGTGATCACGCGCGACATGTCGGGCGCGGCCGAGATCAAATTGCAGCCGCTGGCGCGGCGCGAGGGCTTCGCCGGCGTGTCCGAGATGATCGGCGCAGCGCGGATCAGGCCTGACGGGCGGCTTTGGGCGCAAATCGCAGATCACCTCGTTGCCGTTGAAACCCGTTTCTTCCGCGACAAAGACCAATTCGCCAAACTGCGCGACACAATCATCCCCGAAACGCTGGCGCGGCGCGGGCATGAGCGCATTCGCATTTGGAGCGCCGCGTGCTCCACCGGCCAAGAGCCCTACTCGATCGCCATGCTGGTCGAGGGCTTGCGCCAAGAGCGCAGCATCGCCGCCGAGATCGTCGCCACCGACATTTCCGAGCGCCTGATCGAGAAAGCGCGCAGCGGGCTTT
>DAOMPU010000057.1:0-10595 GCA_035444925.1 Terricaulis sp.
GGGTCACGCCCGCGATATAGCGCGGCGCGCCCGCGCTGGCGAGTTGAACTCGCGCCCCGCCCATGGCCTAAGGAGGCATGGAGCTCGATCGCCTCAACCCGGTGACCATCATCACGGGCGCCGCTTCCGGCATCGGGGCCGCGTGCGCAAGCATGCTGTCGCGCCGCTCCGAAGGCGGCCTGATCCTGGTCGATTTCGACGAAGCGGCGCTGGATAAAACCGCGGATTCGCTCAGCCAGCCGCCCGAGCGCGTCTCCACGCTGGCGTTCGATGTGGCCGATCCGGACCGCTGGGCCGACGCGGCGCACTTTATTCAAGCGCAATACGGCCGGCTCGATTGGGCGATCGTCAATGCCGGCGTGGCGCATTCGGCGCCGATCGCGGAAACCGATCTGGTGGATTGGCGGCGCGTGATGAGCACCAATCTGGACGGCGCGTTCCTGACGCTGCGCGCGATGATGCCGCTGATGCGCGAGAACAGCCAGGGCGGCTCGATCGTCGTCACCGCTTCGGCGGCGGCGCTGAAGGCCGAGCCGGGCGTGGGCGCCTATGCCGCCTCCAAGGCAGGGCTGCTGCAGCTGATGCGCGTGGCGGCTAAGGAAGGCGCGCCGGATAATATCCGCGTCAACGCAATCGCCCCCGGCGGGGTGGAGACGCCGATGTGGTCCTCCATGCCCTGGTTTCAGGATCTGGTGTTGGAACAAGGCTCTGAACGCGCGGCTTTCGATACGATCGCCAAAATGGCCACGCCGCTCGCGCGCTACGCCTCCTCCGACGACATCGCCCGGCTGATCGTCATGCTGCTTTCGGACGAGTCCCCGCTTACCGGCGCCACTCTCGTGGTGGACGGCGGCTACACGATTTGATGCTGTTGGGGCCTCGATTCGCGAGGGCCGCCCCATGACCGACTTGCTGCAACGCCTGATGAGCTTTGACCGCCCGATCGGGCCGGCGCTGGTGCGCATCGTCTATTATGTCGGCGCGGCGGTGATCGTGTGCGCCGTCGCGTTCACGATCGTGATGGGGTTTGGCGCGCTATTTGGCGGCAATGCGGGCGCCGGCGTGATGCAGCTGATCGCGGGGCCAGCCATAGGCGCGGTGGCGTTCGTGTGGTGGCGCTTCCTGTGCGAACTCTTCATGCTCGCTTTCATGGCGTATGAGCGGCTGGTGGAGATACGCGACCGGCTACCGGATTATTCGCAATTTTGAGGCAATGGGCAGTAGGCAGTAGAGTCATTCCAGACGCGCGGAGCGCGATCTGGAATCCAGGGCAACGCTGCGCCCCCATTCCCTATTGCCTACTGCCCATTGCCTACGCCCCCAAAAACCGCGCAACAATTTCCGCCGGCACGCGCTTGACGCGCCGCGTCTGCGCATCGAGCAGGCACCAATTGGAGACGATCTGCGCAGCCGGCTTATCGGCGCCGGCTTTATAGATATCGACAAACCGTTTCCACGTCGCGCCGTGCGCGGCCTCGTCCACGCGCGTGCGCACTTCCACTTGATCGCCCAGCTCCAGCGGCGCGCGATAATCCACCTCGTGGCGCATCACAACCCAGACAAACGCTTCCAGCATTTCCGGCGCGGCGCGCGCGCGCCAATGGGCGATGGCGATCTCCTGCGCGTAGCGCAGATAGACGATGTTGTTGACATGGCCGAGCTCATCGATGTCGGCGCCATCGACGGGGAAAGTCTGGGTGAAGGTTGCTGCGGCCATGGCCACCAGCTTAGCGAAAGCGCCTAGGCGGCGTCAGCGGCGAATTGATCCAGCGCTAAGCGCGTAATTTGGTGGGTGATACAGGATTCGAACCTGTGACCCGCTGATTAAGAGTCAGCTGCTCTACCAACTGAGCTAATCACCCGATACCAAAGCGGAGCGCCCACATAAGGTGATTGGGGCGACCCGTCCAGACCGGGGAAGGGAGAATCCGCATGGGCTCTTTTGTGTGGGCTTTGGCCGCTTTCGTGGGGCTGCATGTGGGCGTCTCGGCCACCGGGCTGCGCGCCAAGCTGGCGGGCGCCATGGGCGAGGGATTTTACCGGGCGTTGTTCTCGATCGCTTCGGCGATCCTGCTAGCCTGGCTGATCTGGTCGATCGGGCAGGTGCGGGGCGATCCGTTCAATCCGCTCAACGCCCCGCTCTGGGCCCCGCCCGATTGGCTGCGCTGGCCCGCTACCCTGCTGATCGCACTCGGTATTGTGCTGCTGACGGCGGGTATACTCACACCAGGGCCGACACTGGCCGGCTTTGAAAAGAAGGGGCTTTCCGCGGCCGAGCCGGCGCGCGGGGTGCTGCGCGTCACGCGCCATCCGTTCCTGTGGGGCGTGGCGCTTTGGGGCGCGGGGCATGCGCTGGTGAATGGCGAGCGCTGGGCGCTGATGCTGTTCGGGGTGCTGACGCTGATGGTGATCCTCGGAACCCGCTCGATCGACCGCAAGGGCCGCGCCCGCGACCCCGAAGCCTGGGATCGGTTCGACGCCGTCACCTCCAACGTGCCCTTCATGGCCATCACCCAGGGGCGCAACAGCCTGAAGCTCGGCGAGATCGGCTGGCGGGCGCTGGCGGGGCTCGCGGTGGCGGCGCTGTTAATGCTGGCGCACCAAAGGTTCTTCGGCGTGGCGGCTATAACCTGGCCTTAAGCGGCGCGCGGCAAAACGGGGCCATGCTCGTGCTCGACCGCGCCCATTTCCACCACATGACCGCCGGCGACGGCGCGCTGCAGCGCGAAGTGGCGGGGCTTTTTCGCGATCAGGCCGCTGGCTGGGATGCTGCGCTCGCCGACGGCGGGGATTGGCGCACGGCGGCGCACACGCTCAAAGGTTCGGCGCGCGGCATTGGCCTCCACAAGCTCGCCGCCGCGTGCGAGGCCGCTGAGGCGGAAGGCGAAGCGGCGCTGGCCGAGGTGCGCGCCGCTTTGAACGAGGCGCTCGCCGCGCTGGATCAATTCGCCGCTGACGCTGCTTAGCGCGATCTCCCGCGCGCCGTTACCGGCCACAGGTCGATCAGCGTGTCGCCGCGGATGACGTGGTAGGAATCGTAGAGGTTCACCGTCGGGTCGCAGTGCGGGGCGGTGAGGGTGATGCGATCGCCGAGTTTGAACGGATGGTCGGGCGCGATCAGCGCGCCGTGCTCATCGCCCATGAACACGAACATCGCGCTTTCCGGCGCGCCGGCGACGATCTGCGGGCTGCCGCCATCGGTGGAGAGCGCTTTGAAGCCGGAATCGATGGTGGCCATGCTGGAGGAATTGGCGCTGATCACGCTGGCGTCGATCAGCAGCGCGCTTTCAAACGGGGGATGGGCCGCGCCTTCGCCGGCGAGATCACAATCGCGGTATTGGCGATCCATGAAAACATAAGAGCCCACCTGCAATTCGTTGAGCGCGCCGAGGGCGGCGTCGATGCGATGCGTGCCAGTGCCGCCGCCGGTGATCATTTGCGGGGCAAAGCCCGCGGCGGTGAGCGCGGCGATCACGCTTTGAAGATACGCGGTGCGATCTTCGATCGCGGCTTGGCGCTCGGCGAAGCTTTCGATGTGCTGCTGGGCGCCGCAATAGAATTGCACGCCGGCGTAAGCGAGTTGCGGATGCTGCGCGATGCGCTGCGCGAGCGCGACAGCGGCTTCGGGCGAAGCGACGCCGGTGCGGCGGATGCCGGGATCGATGTCCACCACGATCGGCAACGGGCGCGGCGCGCCTTCGAGCGCGCGGGCGATGGCGTCGATGTTTTCAGGATGATCCGCCGCGAGGCGCAAGTCGGCGATGGCGCCGTGCAGCGCGGCCAGGCGCGCGATGGCTTGGGGCGTGACCACTGGCGAAGTGATGAGGATCGACTCGATCCCCTCGCCCGCCAGCGCTTCAGCTTCCCCCAGCTTGGCGCAGCACACGCCGAGCGCGCCGGCTTCGATCTGCAATTTGGCGATGGCCGCGCTCTTGTGCGTCTTGGCGTGGGGGCGCAGCGCCACGCCCGCGCCGCGCGCGAACGCGGCCATGGCGGCGATGTTGCGCGTCAGCGCGTCGTGATCGATCAGCAGCGCCGGCGTGTTGAGCGCGGCGCGGCCGCCCTGCTGGCCGATGAGATGGCGGTGAAGTTCGATATCGCTCATGGCTTATCCAAATAGCGGCGCAAGGTGCGCGTTCAAGAATTTGCCGTGCGGATCGCGCGCGGCACGCACGGCGCGGAAACGCTGCGCATTGGGATACAACGCATCCACATCGGCGCGCGTGAGCGTGTGGCGCTTGGCCCAGTGCGGGCGCCCGCCATGGGCGCGGAAGATCGGCTCGATGGCCGCGAACACGCGCGCGTACTCCATCTTGGAATATTGATGCATCGAGATAGAGGCGCACGCGCCCGCATGCATGGGGCTAAGCCAGATGTCATCGGCCGCCACCACGCGAAACTCGAACGGGAAAACCACCGGCAGCTTCTTCTTTTGAATATGCGCCATCGCTTCGCGCAGCGCGGGCAAGCCGGCGGCGCGCGGGATTTCATATTCCATCTCCTCGAACCGCACGGTGCGATCGGAGGGAAACACTTTGTAGGTGGGGCCGACGCGGCGCGCGTTCAAACGCTTGGAAACCAAGCGCGGCTGGATATGGCGCGTCACCCACGGCGCGGCGGCGCTGATGTTGCAGAACAGGCGAAAATCGCTTTCGTCCACATCGGTGGTTTGCGTCATCTCGCCTTCGGGCGGGGCGGGATTGAGGCGCTTCAGCAGCGCCTGGCCGCCGTGCGGGAAGATCCAGAATTCGACGTGGCGGTTTTGCGCCGTCAGCGCATCCCATTGCTCGGCGATCGCGTCGAGCGGCATGGCGGTGAGCGTTTCTTCGAGGTGATAGGCCTCCATCACGTCGATCTCGATGCGGGTGACGATTCCAAGCAGGCCAAGGCCGATGCGCTGCGCCTGGAAGAGATCGGCGTTTTCGCTGGCCCCGCATTGAGTGATGGCGCCATCCGGCCCCATCACATGAAAGCCGCGCGCGGCGGTGGAGAGCGAGCCCAGCTTTTCGCCGGTGCCGTGTGTGCCGGTGCCGATCGCGCCGGCCAGCGCTTGGGGGTTCACATCGCCCTGATTGATGAGCGAGAGCCCCTCTTCCCAGAGCGCAGCGGTGAGCCTGGCGAGGCTCCAGCCGGCGGGGGCGGAGGCGCGCGTGCGGTCGGCGCTGATCTCAAGCGCGCCTTCCATGTCGCTGAGCGAAAGCAGGAGGCCTTCCGTTTCGCACAGCGGCATGAAGGAATGGCCCGCGCCCGCCACGCGCACCTTGTTCGCTGCTGCAACAAGGCGCGCGAGCTCGGCTTCGGTTTTCGGGCGCGCGAGCGCTTGCGGGCGCGCCGCCACGCTGCCGGACCAATTGCTCCACTGGCTCATGGCAGAGGCTTAGCGCAAAGCTCAGCCCGGCAGCACCCCTAGCGCAGCGGCAACCAGCCAAAGGCCGATCAGCACGAACACGATCGCCGCCGCGATCCGCACCACATGCAGCGGCACGACGCGCGTGGCCGCTTCGCCCAGATACACGGCCGGCGCATTCGCCAGCATCATGCCGAGCGTGGTGCCGGCGGTGACGGCGATGATGTCTTGAAAGCGCGCGGCCAGCAGCGCGGTGGCGATCTGGGTTTTATCGCCGATCTCCACCAGGAAGAACGCGATCAGCGTCGTGAGAAATACCCCGCTATGCGTGCGCGCGGCGGCGCCCTCATCTTCCTTGTCGGGGATCAAAGCCCAGGCGGCCATGACGATGAAAGCGACGCCCACGGCGACGCGAAACCATTGGCCGCTCAACAAATTGGCGATGAAATAGCCGGCCGCAGCGGCGAGCGCGTGGTTCAGCAAAGTGGCGGCGAAGATGCCGAGCAAGATCGGCGCGGGCCGGCGAAACTTCGCGGCCAGCACGATGGCGAGCAGCTGCGTCTTATCGCCGATCTCGGCGATGGCGACGAGCAGCGTGGAAACGCCGAACGCTTCAAGCATGAAAGAGCACTCAAGGGGCCGGCCATGACACGACGACGCGTCGCCTCAAGAGGCCCCTAAGCCTCAAGGCTGCGTCGCCGGTCTCGCCAATCCGGAGCTTTCGCTCCGCCGCCTGCGCCATGCCGCTTCAACGCGAAGCGGCAAGTTTGTTGACGCGAGGCTCCGCTGCGATGCGGACGGCTACTCCCCGAGAACTGCGCCGATATAGCGCGCGGGTTTGAAAATACAACCCATTTGGGCCTTGGCGCGTCGACGTGTTCGCCGCAAGCTGGGCGCGGAGGATTTGCCATGACGCGCTACAACAATGTTGCGATCGCTTTGCATTGGCTGCTGGCCATCCTTGTGATCGCGCAGATCTACGTGGGCTGGACCTTCGGCGATATGGAGCGCGGGCCCGCGCGCGGCGAATGGTTCACCTGGCACAAGACGCTGGGCGTGGTGATCCTGCTGTTGAGCGTGGCGCGCCTAGGCTGGCGCTTCGCCAATCCGCCGCCGCCGCTGCCGGCGGACATGCCCGGCTGGGAGAAGGCCGCTTCGCGCGTGGTGCATGTGTTGTTTTACGTGATCCTGATCGGTCTGCCGCTGACCGGCTGGGCCGCAATCTCCACGGGCGGCGGCGCGCAAAACAGCAGCTTCACCGATTTGCTCGGCGGCATACCCTTTCCGTTTATCCCGGGCCTGCCGCAATCGGCGCATGACGGCTTCGAGATCGCGCACGGCGTCTTAGTGAAAACCACCTACGCGCTGCTCGTGCTGCACGTGGGCGCGGCGCTGAAGCACATGCTGATCGATAAAAAGGCGACGGGGCGGATGCCGCCGCTTTAGCGGCGTGCGTTCAGGCGAGATTCAGGTTGAGGCCGGCGTGATGGCGCCAAGGGGGTATCAAGATGAAAGCATGGATCAAACGCGCGGGCATGGCCGGCGTGGCCGGGCTCAGCGCCGCCGCGCTCTCGGCCTGCGCTTCGGACCCGGAGATGTGGGAAGGGGTGGCCATGGGGCTCAACATGGTCGCCGATGAGATCGCCGCCGAGAACGATTATCGCGCGCAATGCTACCCGAAATCGCTGAGCGGCATGTCGATTGGCAACGCCACCTACCCGGACATGCTCTGCCCCGGCGATTACGGCTACAATTACGCGATCATTGACGCGCAATATTACGTGCCGTCGCGCGAGTATCGCCGCCGCGGCCACCGCCGCGATCGCGACGACGATGACCGCCGCCGCGATCGGCGCAACTAAACCTAGAAGCGGAAACGCACCGCGGCGTTGACGCTGTGGCGCTCGATCTGATCGCCGAACTCGCCTTCGTAGGAGAGCGAGAACGTCGAATAGCCGTTCGACGCGTCGATACCGAGGCCGACAATCGGCGCGCCGTCGCCGTAAGGCTCGTCCTGCAGCGTGAACGCGGGAGCCCCGCCCGCAAGCGGGGTGAAGTCGCGCTCAGCCGCTTCGTCGATCAGATTGGCGCGATAACCCACGAACAGCCGCGGCGCGACCACGCCGTTGCCGCGCAAGCGCACGGCGGAGGAAAGCTCAAAGCCCACATCGCCCCACAGGCGCTGCGAGAACGCTTCGCCAACCTCGAAATTGGTGACCGAACCGCCCTCTTCCTCGTAGCCTTCTTCCTGCATCGCCACGTAGGTCAGCGCTGCTTGCGGGGTCAGCGTCAGCCAATCGTTGAGCTTCAGCGGCATGGAGCCGCGCACCGCAAGGTGGCCCTCATAAGCCCACCATTCGCCCTCGGCGATTTCGCTGAAGGCGGAGCCGATCTCGATGAAGCGGCGCGAGCTCAGCTTGCCGCCGCCGACGCCGCCGACGATATCGAGATCGATCGCGCCGACCGCCGTGCCGAGATAGGCGTTGATCTGGCCGAACGTGGCGGCGATCTCGCCGTCTGGGCGGCCATCCTCTTCCACTTCGGACGTGACGAACGAAAGCGCGAGGCCGAACAGCGCGCCATTATCAAGCGGGCCGTCAATGCCGAGCGCGAAGCCGAAGCCATGGCCGTCATACGCCTGGCCGTTCGCGGTCGGCGGTTCGCGCGTCACCATGTAGCCGATTTCCTGGCCCCACACCGACACTTCGTTGAGCCCTTGCAGGCGCGTGGAGGCCAGGCGGTTGGACGCCGCGCTTTGTTGCTGCTGAATGGCGGTGGCCGCCAATTCGGCCGCGGCCGAGGAGAAGCTCGGCATCAGATCTTCGTAAGCGTCGAAGAAGCTGTCGGCGTCCGCGAGCGAGGCCAGCGCCACGCTGGCCGAAGTGCTGGTGCGCAGCGCGTCGATGATGCCGCCAAGGGCCGCGCCCTGGTTGGCGGTCATGCCCATCTCGCCCGCGGTTTTCAGCGTGTAGATCGCATCGAGCGCATTGGGATCGACGGCGTTCACCGCGACTTCGAGGTTGTAAATGTAGGGCGCGCCCGCGCCGGTGACGATGCCGGTGACGTTGCTCGCGCCGTTGAGCACGCCGCCCGCGGTGAGGAAGGTGTGCGAACCGGAAACCGGCAGCCCGTTCGGCACCAGCGGCCGCACCACCGCGCCGGCCTCGAACGTCACATCGCCGGTGGCGATAATCGTCGTGCTGTCGGCGAGCACGTTGGAGAGCAGCACGCGCAGCTCTGAATCGGCGCCGAACGTCGCGCTCGTGATGTTGGTGTTGCCGCCCGTCAGCACCATCGTGCCGTCTTGCACGTTGAGCGTGAGCTGGCCGTCGGAATCGGTCAGCTGGCCGACATAGGTGGCGCCGTCGTCGATGTTGAACACATCCGCGCCCGCGCCGAACGCGACGTTGCCCAGGATCGAGCCCGCCAGCAAATTGATCGTATCGGCGCCCGAGCCGAACAGGACATCGCCGACAATGCGCGTGGCCGGCCGCACGCTGGCGTCGTTATCGACCGTATCGTCATCGGTGAACGGCACGTCAGGCGTTTGGTTCAGCGTCACGTTGATGGTGGAGGCCGAAAGATCGATCGCCACCGTCGGCCCCGTGGCGACGGGGAATACGTCGTCGGTGACGTCTTCGTCGGTCGGGATCAGGCGCGCGACGATCTCGCCGGAATTGTTGATGGTGGCCAGCGTGTTGGAGAGATCGGTGATGGCGTTCGCCGTGCCCAATTCGCCGTACAGCGTGCTGACGAGCGAGCCGGTATTCGTGAGTTGCGGGACGTTGGCGTCCGACGTCAGATAGACGCCGTAAGCGGTATGGATGGCTTCGTCACTGGTGGCGCCGGATTCCACCGTTCCGCGAATGCGCAAATGCGGCAGATCGACAAAGCTGCCGACATAGACCGCGTAGGAATCCGCTTCGTACGAGGTGGCGCGCACGATGTTGTCAAGCTGCATGCCGCCAGCCACGGAGACGCCCGCGCCCGCGAGGCCTTCGAGCCGAATCGCGGTTGCGTCCACGCCGGAATAAACCCCCTGAACCTCCAGCAGGCCGCGCACATTGATGCCGAAGCCCGAGGGCGTGGCGCCGATCACGAGCGGGGCGCCCGCCGTGGATTCCACCAGCAGCGCGGGCCCTTCGCCAAAAACGCGGATGCTGGCGCCGAAATTGTCGTCGGTGTCGCCGGTGGTTATGCCGTCGCCGTCATCGTCCTCGTCGTCCTCGACGCCGATGCCTTCAATGGTGATGCCGCCGCCGACGCTGCTGCGCACATGCATGGCCGCGCCGCTCTGCAGCTGATCGTCCGGATCGAGGGCGTCAAGGCCCGCCTGCGTCGTGGGGCGAACCAGGTCGTTATAGCCGGTGACGACCCAGCTTCCGCTGAAATTCAAAGCGCCGGTGATCGGGGCGTCCACCAACACGCCGACGGTGTTCTCGCCGCGCGCCGTGATCGCCGCCGCGATGCGGACATCCCCGTCCACGCCAGCGGCCGCGCCGCCATTGATCGCCACGCCCACGGTATTGTCGCCGGTTACGGCGATAACGGAGCCCGCCCCGGAGGTGAGATCCCCAACCAGCCGCGCATCGAGGCGAATGCCGGCAGAGTCGTTGCCCTCGATGCGGATGGTGCCGCCGTTGGCAATGTCGCCGGTGAAATCGGCGCCCGGCTGGAGCCAGATGCCATGGCGATTGGTCCCCTGCGCCATCTGGCCATCGAGGTTTCCATCATTGTCGGAATCCGCCTGGACGTAGCTTTCCAGCAGCGAAATCGACCCGGTGTTGACGATCGCCAGCGGCCCAGCGAAGCCGCCCTGCAGGAGGATGCCGGTCACGTTGTCGGCGTCGTTCGACGAAATCGTACCCCCGTTGGAGACATCGTGGTTGGAATTCACGGTCACCGCGGTTTGCCCGGCGGTGATCGCGATTGAGCCGCTTGAGGAGATGCTGATGTCGCCGGGGCCGTTATTGGCGGTGGCGGTGGCCACCGGCGTTGTGGTCGCGGTGGTGATGTTCAGCGGATCGGCGACGGCGTCGCGCGCGGCGGCCCCGACCAGCGCAACAGCCAAACCTACGAGCGAAAAACGAGTGAGGCTCATTCGGCTCCGATCCCCTATCCCTGGTGCGGCTGCGCGCCGCGAATGGACGCTGCCGAGCGGCCGTTCGACCCCCGCGCCGCATAAATGAGCCGCCCGTCCCTGGGCGGCGCTTTGGGCTTGGCATGCCGGCTTTACCGAATTTTGTCC
>DAOMPU010000058.1:0-10480 GCA_035444925.1 Terricaulis sp.
ATATCCTGACAGTCCAGCTGGAGTCGGAACGATTTCCACAGTTTTGCGGGCCATCACGCAGCCTCTTGGCTGCGTGATGGTTGCATGGAATGCATCCAGTCTGCGGCTTGTTGGGCCTTCGACGCGGCGGTGAAAATGGCGCGCGGATCCGATTTGAGAACCTCGATCCAAGATGCAAGGTAAGCGGCGTGATCGGGACGCGGCTCGCACGCGAGACCGAGGTCGGCGAGCACAAAACTCGCGGTCAATTCTGCAATCGCCTCGTCCATCGCATACGCAAACGAACCGAAGCGGCCGGTGAGATCGCGGGCAAGCCGATGCGGCGCTCCGCTCGCGTGCGCATGTTCATGGATCGAAACTGAGGCGTGAGACACGGCGTCCTTGAAGCGCTCGAATGGCGGCAGATGCACGGTATCGGTCGACGGCTGATAATAGGCCATGTCGCCGCCGACGACGATGGGCACTTGAAGTGCAGCGATGAAGGCCTCGGCGCGCGCGATGCGTTCGCTCTCGGTAAGACGCGGAATCTCAGGCGGAGAATAGTTATCGACCTGGGCGATGTTAAAGAGCGAGAAGCCGCGCGCGAACATGCGCGAACGCTTGAAAGAAGTTTCGTCGTCGCCGTCTTCAGCATCGCCATTTTCGGTGCGCTTCCAGAACACGGCGAGCGTCGCGCGCTCGCCTTTACGAACCTGTGCGCCGAGCTTGGCCCAGCAGCGATACGTGCCCCAAAGACCGTGGCCATAACCTGCGTCCTCGGCCGCGGCCCACAAGGCGAGAATGTTGAGGCCGCGATACGGGATGCCGGTGGCGACATTGATGGGACGCGCGGCGGGAGAACCGTCGTGATGCCACGGCATGCGCCATGTGCCGGCGCCGCGTTCTATAGCAGCGAGAATGTCGGCGGTGATGCGTTCATAGATGCTGGCGCGTTGAGAAGAGGACATCGGTGAAGCTCCGAATTCACGCCGGAGCCGATCTCCGGCGGCGGAGCTTCTTGATGCGGCGCTCGTTAGCGCCGGCGCGCACCCGAATGGGCCGCAGCGAAGCGGAGGACGGCGCCAGCCGTTGCGCGCCGGCGCGGGCGCCGCCAGCTCCGCCTATTCGCCGGGGATCGGCTTTGCGATGTGTGGCGAGCGCTGCCGCGGTTTACGCGTCGCGACGCAGATAACGGCCCAAAGCCAGTTCGAGGGCGTAGGTCAGACCGAAGAGGACGAGCGCACCGGTCACGATCGCGCCCAAGCCGATGGCGTTCGCGTCGAGTTGGCCCAGAGCGACAAGCGCTGCGAGCAGCGCCCCGACAAGCAGGATCGGGCCGGAGAAGAAGCAGTGCAGCCGTCCGCAGCGACGAGCGTTGAGGAGGCAGGCCGCGCCCATCCAGGCGAGCGCAACCGACCAGGCGCCGGCCGCCCATGTGATGGACGGGGCTGCGAAGCTCGCGATCAGCCCCGCGAGTATCGGCGCGCCCCAGACGGCGAGGAAGCTGTCGGCGCGCGCCGATAGGTCGCGCCGCACGCAAGCTTCATCGGGCATGCGTTGCGGGCGCATCACCTCATCCGGCGCAGCAGGAGAGCTTGGCGACATCGCGCTCGAACCCTTGCGCGGCGAGCTTCAGGCCCTCGACGGTGGTGAGGTAAGGAAAAATCGTGTCGCCCAGTGCGCGCGCAGTCATGGCGTGCTTGAGCGCCAGCGCCAGCGTCTGGATGGCGTCGGCGCCTTCAGGCGCGAGGATTTGGCCGCCGAGCAAGCGGTCGGCGCCTGCATCGGCGACAAGTTTGATGAGGCCGCGTGTGTCGCGCGCCGCCAGAGCGCGCGGGACTTGATCAAGCGGAACGACAGAGACTTTCACCTCATGCCCGGCGGCGGCGGCTTGCGCTTCAGTAAGCCCGACGCCGGCGACCTGCGGATCGGTGAACACGACCCACGGCATCGCCGCGTTATCGTAGGCGAGCGTATCGCTGCCTAGCGCATTGCGCGCCGCGAGCTTGGCGCCATAGGCGGCCATGTAGACGAACTGGTCGCGGTTGGTCACATCGCCTGCGGCGTAGACGCCAGCTCTGCTGGTGCGCATGTGTGCATCGACGGCGATGGCGCCGCGCTCGTCCTGGGCGACGCCCGCCTCGGCGAGGCCCAGCCCTTCGACATTCGGCGCGCGGCCGGTCGCGATGAGGAGCTTTTCGGCGCGCAGCTCGATCCGCTCGCCCTCGTCTTTGACGCAGAGCGTGATGCCCGCAGCGTCCTCGCGGCAAGCGTCGTAAGCGACGCCGCAATAGAGCTGGATGCCTTCGCGCCGGAACACGTCCATAAGCGCCTCGGAAACTTCTGGCTCGGCCTGCGGCAACAGGCGCGAGCGGCACACCACGGTGACGGCGACGCCCATGCGCGCCATCATCTGCGCAAGCTCGGCGCCGATGAAGCCGCCGCCCACGACGATCAGGCTCTTTGGCAAGACGTCCAACTCAAGCAGCGAGGTGCTGGTGAGGGAGCTGACTCTGTCAATCCCTGGAATTGGCGGAACCGCCGGCCGCGCGCCGGTTGTGATAACGATCTTCGGCGCGCGCACGAAGTGATCGCCGACGGCGACGCCGCCATCAGCGAGACGGGCTTTGCCTTCGACATACGAGACGCCTTCGTACTGAGGCAACAGGTCGATATACTTCTTCTGGCGAAGGCCGACGACCAGATCGTCCTTGGCGGCGATGACGCGGCGCCAATCGATGATGCGCGCTTCTCCCACGATGCCGTCAAAGCGGCTGGCGGTGCGCGCGCCATGCAATGCTTCGCCGGCGCGGATCATGGTCTTGGACGGCACGCAGCCGACATTGACGCACGTGCCGCCAATGACCCCATGTCCGATCAGCGCCACGCGCGCGCCTTGCTCGGCGGCGGTGATGGCGGCCGAGAAGCCTGCGGAGCCGGCGCCGATGACGGCGAGGTCGTAGGCGTCGTCTTTTCTTGACGTGGCGCAGCAATCGGACATGTCAGGCTTTCTTGTGCGAGCGATCGTTGGCGCCGCGCCGGCGGCTGAATGCAGTCAGCCCCCACGCCAGCGCCGCAAGCGCGGCGACGCCCGCGAGCACGGGCAGAAACAGATCGCCCGCAATCGCCCGGAGGCCGGCGACGCCGAGCAGCCCCAACACGATCGGCGTCAACAGGCAGCACAGCGCCGCCGCGACGACGCCGATCGAGAGGATCGGCCACGCTTTCATGTCGCCGGCGTGACAAGATGGGCGGGATAGCCAGCATTGGTCGAGGCCGCCGCGATCGCCTCGGTGGTCGCGCGGGCTGGATCATAGGTCACGGTGGCGCGCTTCGATGCAAAATCGACGCTGACCGAGCGCACGCCGTCAACGCGCGACATCGCCGTGCGCACTGTGATCGGGCACGTCGCACAGGTCATGTTGTCGACGGCGAAAGACGCAGTACGCAGCTGAGCCTGGGCGGCCTGGGCTTGTGCCTGCGCCGCCGATTGCAAGGGCGCGAGCGCAACAATTGCGCCCAGCCCCGCGAGTGCGGCGAGCGCGGCGATGACGACGAGCTTCTTCATGGGGCGCCTCCTCAATAGAAAAACTTCGCCCACCAATCGATGGTGGCGGCCAAGACGACGAGCGCGGCGGCAAGCCAGAGCGCGATCTGCGTGATCAGCGCCGATTGCGGACGCGCGCAGTACGAGCCGTCCTCGCATTTGGGCTTGGGCCGGAAATAGACCTGCCAGAAACCGAGCCCGATGAAGATCGCTGCGACGCCGATGAAGACTGGCTTCAAAGGCTCAAGCGCAGTGAAATTGCCGATCCAGGCGCCGGAGACCCCGAGCGTCACCAGCACGAGCGGCAAGACGCAGCACGAGGATGCGAGGATGGCGCCAGCGACGCCGCCGGCGGCGAACCAGGACGAGCGAGGACTGGGATCGGGGCTTTGCTGCATCACAGGATCACGATACAATCTGTAGCGACTACAGGATCAAGAGGATTTTGCAGGCCGATGAAGCGACGCGATTTCATGCCCCTGTTGCGGCGCGGGGAGCTTGCCGAGCGGGTCGGCTGCAACCTCGAAACCATTCGCTATTATGAGGGCATCGGCCTCTTGCCGCACCCGCCGCGCTCGCAAGGACGCCATCGGCTCTATGACGCGGACTTGGCCAAACGGCTGCGCTTCATCCTGCGCGGGCGCGAACTCGGCTTCTCGATCGAAGAGATCCGCGCGCTCTTGGCTATCGCTGACGGCGCCGGGGGATGCGCCGACGTCTACGCGCTCACGACGCAGCACCTCGACGTGGTCAAGCGCAAGATCGCCGACTTGCGCAAGCTAGAGCGTATTCTCTCGCAGACGACGGCACGATGCGCGCGCGACGCATCGCCTGAGTGTCCGATCATTGAGGCGATGTCGGCGCCGCCGCCGGTGCGTCAACGGCGGCGATGACGCGCTCATAGCGGGCAATGTCTGCTTTGAGGACCGTGCGCTGCGCGCGCGACAGCCGTTTCTCCTTGAGCAGCAGCTTCGCGTCGTCTCGCGCCTTGGCCCAAACCGAGCGATGCCGCGCGGTGAAGCAGGCGTTGGGACAGCGTGTCGGCTCGCAGAGCGCCATGGCCGGCGCTTCTCGCTCGACATCAGTGGCGCGCTTGAGACAAAGCGCATGCGCGGGATCGAAGAAGCAATCGGCAAGCGGACCGACGTGCAGCGTGCGTGCGAGATCCTTGAGCAACGTGCGCAACTTGGCGCGGTCGGCCACGCGCCCCGGAAGCGGCGACAGCTCGCCCGCGGCATCGTCGAGCGAACGCTTCACGCGCGCGGAGGC
Organism: Terricaulis sp.; assembly: GCA_035444925.1. Taxonomy (GTDB): domain Bacteria; phylum Pseudomonadota; class Alphaproteobacteria; order Caulobacterales; family Aquidulcibacteraceae; genus Vitreimonas. The sequence goes on from DAOMPU010000058.1 coordinate 4,796, forward strand.
TGGTCCGGAGAGCGACAAGCCATCCTGGTGCGCGTCGAAATAGCTCATGATGTCGTCGATCTGTCCCAGCGCGCGCTCACGGGCGATCTCGGCGCGGAAACCAGAACGGCTCGAACCGGCATAGCCTTCGAACGCAGCGACCGAGGCGTGCTTGTACTGGATCATGCCGGCGACGGCGCCGAACGGACGATTGGCGATGTGCCAGGCGATGGTGCGGCGGAACTGTCGCGTGGTGATGCGCCATGGCCGGCCATCAGGACCTGGAGGGATGATTGGCGTATCCGGGGCGCCGAACTGCGCATTGAGATGATCACGAAAGTGATTGAGCGTGCGCACGATCTCGGCGGAGATGTGCGTCTTGGAATAGGTCTTTGGGTGGAGCACGCGCCAAAGCCCGTCTTCGCCATCGGCGTTGCGAACGCGCGCTGTCAGACGGTGCAGCACGCTGACGGCGTTTGCGACGGGCTCGATCGTCACCCAATCGGCCTGCTCCGGCGCAGCGCGTCTGCCCTTGTAGGTGATGGAGCGGATGCGATGGCGCTCGACGACGCCATCTTCGCCGCGAATTGAGCGGCAGCATCCGGCCTGCATCGCCTGGACCTCGGAATCGCGCATGCCGGTGAGATAGGCGCAAACAACATAGATGGCGGCCTGCAGCATGCGCTCTTCGGTCTGGATGGCGAGCAGATCGAAGCCTGCGCGCCAAGGCTTGCCGGTGTCGGGATTGGGCGAAATTGGCGTGTCCATGCCGCCTGACTCGCCGCCCAGCTTGGGGAGCGCGGCCCGCAAGCGATCGATGCGCCGATCCGTGGTGATCGGCGGGCAAACGGTGATCAGCTCGATGAGCTTGCGATTGATCAACGACGATGCCGGGATCGGCCGTGACGTTTGGCCTTGAGGCAGCGCGCTCCAGACGGGAACGCCGCGGCCATCACGCGCGCGCGCCTCGAGAAAATTGTCAAAGCGCTTGGCTATGCGACGACAGCGCGCGGCGTGTGGGAACTGGGCGTCCTCGGCGCGGATACGCTCAGCGCGACGTTTAAGACGCTCCCACTCGTCGCGGGCGGCGAGAATATCGGGGGCGAAGACGTTGACGTATTTGATCGACCAGGCGAGCAAGGGCTCGATGATGCTCTCCGGCAGCCGCGGCGTGCTGCACTCGCCCGGTGTGTTGCGGGCGCCGGCGACTTGATAGGCGGCGCGCCCCCGCCAAGGCGCGAAACGCAAACCGCCGCTCGGCATATGCGCGCTGTAAAGATGCAGCTCGACGACGATCTGAAGCAGGTGGGCGATCTGATAGCGGGAGCGGCTGGCCCCCTGACGCAGGCTGGCGAAGTACGCTTCGACAAGGGGCTGATCGACCCGCATCAGGTCGCAAACGCCCAATTGCTCGACAACGAAATCAAGAAAGCGGCGCGTGCGATTGAAATAGGCGCGCAGCATCGATGGCGGCAGGCGCGCGCGCGTGCCGGGCAGATCGACATTGAGCCGGGCGTAGAGGAACTCCTTAAGCGTCCGGACGAGGCGGGTATCACGGATGTCGCCAAAGTGCGCGGTGATGTGGCAACGGCGCGTATTGGCGCGCATCACCGCTGGCGAAAAGTCCCAACTCGCATCGCCAAAGCGCGACAGCTTGGAGCGTGAAAACCCTGGCCGGAGCGGCGCGCTCTCCAGAGCGGGGCGCCGGTCAAGCACATGATCGGCGCTGGGACGAGAGGCGAGCGCCGTCATCCTCTCACCTCGATCGGCAAATGCAGATGCGGCCGCGGCGCCGATTGGGCCTTGGCGACAATCGTCTTGGGAAATTTGGGCAGGATCTGCTGGGTGATGCGCGCATGAGCCTGACCGAACTTGGCGCGCCAGTCAGCGGCGGAGAGGCCAGCGCGCTCGCTTTCGATGAAATCGAGAAAGGCGAACAGCGCCGGCAATTTGGCGGCGGTGATGATGGCGTTGGGGCACTCAAGGCAGGCCCACGCCGCATGTGGACATGGGGCGCCCGCCGGCGCGTGCGGACTTTGGGTGAAACCGGAACAAGTTGCGAGCCACACATCTTGGGCGGCGTCGAGAGCGGCCGCTTCGCGACGCTTGCGGCGCAGCGCCGTCTCCTGCCTTGGCGTCACGACGCGCAGCTTGAGCGCGCTGTCATGGGCCTCCTGAAAAGCGCACGCGACCGCCGCCTCATGGATCGGGCGCAGCGATGGGATGTCGGCATAGTGGCGCGCGGCGACCTCGGGCGTATGCCCAACAGCGAAGCGCGCGATCTCGCCTTGGCTCTTTAAATACCATAGCGCCTTATGCGTCTTGCGCAGCCGGGAAAGCGTGAGGTGAACCAACGCGCCATCGTCATCGCGAATGTTATGCCGCTTCACCCAGGCGGTGACTGTCCACTCAGGCTGCTTGATCACGTCGCGGAGAGCGCCGTCGCGCCAATAGACCCAAAGGCTGTCGCTCGGATGAAAACGGCGCGCGCGCTCCGTAAGCGATAAGATCGCGCGAATGACGCCGCCCGGCGTCATCGGGCCTGCGTCGCGGACGCGGATGTGCTTGAACTCATCGCCGCGCGCGCGGCGCTTGCGATAATGGATCTCGATCGTGCCGGCCTTGGGATGCTTGAGGCAATCGACGCGGAGCGCCTTGAGGCACTCGATCTCCAGCCCCGTCTCGATCGACAACAGCACCAGAAACGGAACCAGATCGGCGGCCAGCATACAATGGCGGCTATGCATGAGCGGAACGAGGGCGACAAATGGCGCACGCGCCAAGGATCGAAGCGCATAGATGCGCAACACATGCCGATGGGTGTGCGGGATCGAACCGTCGCTGGCGATGATGGCGTGAATCTGATCAAGCAGGTCTTGCCTGCCGCCGCCCTCGGCGACACTGACGGGACCAGAGCCGACGCGCCGGGCAATGGCGGCGATGTCGGCGCGAGCTGCTTCTCTCAACTGGCGCGCGACAAATGGCGAATACGCATCGCGCGGCGTGGACCGGCCGATCGGACGGGCGCTGGTGTAGCTCAAACGCCGCTTGAGATCGGGCGTCAGCAACGAGGGCGTGTCGGCGTCCAGGGCACGCAGCGCCTGAAGCGGCTTGGCGATCAGCGTGTGGCGGTGAATGGGACGCTTGCCAGCCGCTTCGAGCCAGCTCTCGAACCCATCAATGTGTGACGCGCGCAAATCCTCCGGGCCGCGCACGCGCGCACCCGTCTCGGCGAGATACGCAAAGAAGATGCGATAGGCGCAAGCATGCTGCTTTATGGTCGAACGCGCGCCGAGGGCGCCGCCGGCCTGGCCCATGGACCGCAGCGTCTTGGCGAAGGCGAGCGCCAGGCGCCGCGGCTTCAAGTCGACGAAATCGAGCACCACCGAGCCGCCGTGCGCCGGCTCAATGGTGAAGCGAAGACCGGCGATCTTGTCGTCCTGCGACGGCGCTGTGTCGTCCTTGGCGAAGGCGACGCGTCGGCCTTTGCGCGGGCGCGTCACGCCGCGGCACGTACGGATGGGCCAAGCAGCTCTTCGACAGCCTGGTCCACGGTATCCTGCAGCCCGGCCAAATGATCGAGATAGATGTAGGTCGTCTCGATGCTCGCATGGCCAAGGAGTCGTTGCACCGTGTGCAGCGGATCGCCGAGCAAGCGACGATAGGCGGCCGATGAAGGATCGCGCTCATCAGAGTCCGCCTCAGCGATCGTCTTGCGGATCAACATCGCCAGCATGTGCACGGCGAAGGCGTGCCTGAGCTGATGCGGCGTCACTTTGATGCGAAGCTTTGCCGCCGCGCAACGGCGGCTTGCCCGCTCGAACACCTTCTCCCAGGAATTGGGCGCCACGGGCAGCCCGATCTCCGACAGCCAAAGCGCCGCGGGCTCAATTGGACGCCCGCGTGCATCGACGAGAACGATGCGCTGGCGCTCCTCAGGCGTCAGCTCGTCCAGCGCCAGCCGCTCACCGCGGCGCGCCGTCATCAGCGCGTGCGAGCGAGACGATGGGCGGCAAAAAATCGGGTCGATCGAATGCCAACCCTCGCGCGCGCGGAAGGCGGCGACCGCAATAGCGCGCTCAAGCTCGATATATTGCCGAAGCGCGACGACAATCGAGCGCGGGATGATAATGGTGCGGCCCTTGTCGCCCTTGGTGAGACGCGTCCCCAATCGCAATCGCGCGGGCCCGCGCTTTGGCGGCGGCTCGATCTCCATGGCGAGCAGGGATGAAGCCTCCTCAAGTCTGAGGCCGGTGCTGAAAAGCAGCTCGGCGAACAGCGCATTGCGGGCGCCATTGCGATCGCGGGCGCCAGGGCGGAAATCGCCGTCGGCGGTGAACCCGCGCAAACCGACATCGCAGAAGCGCCGAAACTCGGGCATGGTGACGAGCGCAATGTCGGCACGCTTGGGCGCAGCCTCATAGGATGAATTGCGCGCCGCCGCATGGCCGGATCGTCCGCCACGACCACGTCGCCAGACCGTGCGATGTCTGAACGGGCTCGTCTTGATGAGCGCTTCATCGAGCGCCCAGCCATAGAGCTTGTCGAGCGAAGCGATCGCGCGATTCCAGGACGAGGCGGAAATGCGCTCCTGCACGGCGCAACGCCGCCGCGCCCGATGATAGGCCGCAACGTCATCACGATCAGCACGCCAGATCGTCTTGCCGCGCGCCTCATCAAGAAACCGCGCCCAGACCATGACGTCATAGCCATAGGCGCGCAGTGTGTGGCGCGAACGGGCGCCATTGGCCGGCAGGTCGCAAAGAAAACGGTCCAGCGCGGCGTCGTAGAGGGCGCCGTCTTTGAGAATGATGGGAACGTGACGATCGCCGCGCGTACGTCTCTCTTGCAGCGTGATCATTGCTCACAGCTTGTCCACATATCCACCGCCGGTCATTTGCAAACCCTCCCCCGGACCCCCTCCCGGAGCTTGAACCAACCGTCTCAGTCTCTTGCCGCCAGGCGCCCTCCAAGGCGTCCGCCGCCAGCCTCGTGACGGGCGCGTCGGCCGCCTTGAAGTGCACCTGGCACATCAGTGCAGAGCGAAGAGATCAGCCGCCGAGTCGCTGCGATCTGTCCAGGGACAGACTGTCAAGATAAGGCGACCAATTCTTCGGCTGCAATCGAATGCTGGCTGAACTTCTTGCCCATGTCGCGCCCAACCCGGTGCGGCGCCATGGTGGCGTGGACGCTTTCGTGGTTGAGCGTGGCGGCGTAATCTTCGGCGGTGTCAAACGTCGCGATCGGCGGCATGCCGATGACATCGCGGCTCGGGATGTAACACGCGATGTCACGCGTGGCGACGCGCGCGATCTCTAGCTTGGCAAACCAGGTCTCGTGGGCTGCGACCGGCAAGATGTCAGGCTGAACGGGTGCGGGATAGAAGCGCTCCGGAAGATTATCGATCTGATCGGCGCAGAAGACGACGTACCATTTAAGGAAACGAAATGCGTCTTCGATTTCCGCCCCGCCTTGGTCGCGCCGTTTGCGCGTGCCGTGGCCATAATAGACGACGACCTCGCCGCGCTCGCCTTTGCGCACGTGGGCGCCAAGCCTCACGGCTTGATTGAAGGTGAGCCAATAGGGCGAGCCATAGCCCCGCTCGATCGCCGCGCTCCACAACAGCAGCACGTTGATGCCGCGATAGGTGTCGCCGGTCGCCCGGCGCGGCAGCGCCACGCCGCAGCGGGCGCCGTCCCATGGCTT
>DAOMPU010000059.1:0-10480 GCA_035444925.1 Terricaulis sp.
CCACCATTCCTTCACAGTGCAAACTCTCGCACTGGAAAACACGCCGACATTTCGCGGCTTTGCCCGCCCGGCGCGGGCAGCCTGCTTGTCCGCCAAGTAGTGCGGGCGCGCGCGTTGGTGCGACACGCGAGACGAAATTTCCGTAGCCTTCATCGAACTATCATCGAACTGGCATGAAAGGGTTAAGCCCGCCCCGTAAGCGCACCCGGCATGGCGGGGCGATGAGTCCCGCCGCGTTTCTTTATTTGTTGGGATGCGGGGGAATACATGGCCTCTCAGAGCAAAGTGCGCGGGCTTTTGCTTGCGCTGGCGCTAGGCGTCGCAAGTTGCGGCGGCGGCGGTTCGAACATCGCTTCACCAGGGGGCACAGGGCCGACGACTCCTCCGGGCGGCGGCAATGGCGGCGCGCCCACCGGGCTCACGCTTCCGAGCGGGGCGCCGGTCACGGAAATCGTGCGGATTGACGCGGCGGCGACGCGCGCGGGCAATGTCACGTTGAGCGCTGTCGCCGGGCGCGTATATGAGATCGACGGGCGCGTGGATGTCGGGGCTGACGTGGGCGCCGCGGGCGGCTCGGGCGTGTCGGCTACGCTGACCATCGAGCCCGGCGTCACGCTGATGGCCGATTCCGCCGGCGATATGCTCATCATCAATCGCGGCTCGCGCATCCAGGCGGTCGGCAGCAGCTCGCAGCCGATCATCTTCACCAGCCGCGCCGACCTGCAAGGCTCGAACGATCCGGCCACCTCGACCCGTCAATGGGGCGGGGTGATCATCCTCGGCCGCGCGCCGATCCGCAATTGCAACGCCGCGGTGGCGCAAGCGACCGTGCAGTGCGAAAACGCGGTGGAAGGCGTCACGGCCGCCACCGGCAGCCAGGCGCTCTATGGCGGCGCGACCTCCAACGACAACAGCGGCGCGTTCCAATACGTGCAGATCCGCTATCCCGGCGCGTTCTTGACCTCGGCGGCGGCGGGCGACGACCTGAACGGCCTCACGCTCGGCGGCGTCGGCTCGGGCACCACGATCAGCCATGTGCAAGTTCACAATTCCGGCGATGACGGCATCGAGCTGTTCGGCGGCACGGTGAACCTCAAGCACGTCGTCATCACCGGCGCGCTGGACGATTCGCTCGACTATGACGCCGGCTGGGCCGGCGCCCTCCAATTCCTCGTCATCAGCCAATCGGCGATGGTCGGCGGGCCGGACCGCATGGTCGAAGCGAGCAATCTGCGCGTTTCTTCGACGGGCGATGCGCTCTTCACCAACCCGACGATCTCGAACTTCACGATGGTCGGCCTGCCGGTGAACAGCACCAACTCGGCGATCCGCGGCATCGAGATGAACTCGACCGGCGGCACCCCGGGCAGCTCGGGCCGCTACTACAATGGCGTGGTGACCGGCTCAACCACGTGCCTGCACACCGACGGCGCGAACACGACCTTGGCGCCGCAAATGAACTCCGTGCTGTTTGATTGCCCCGGCGCCTACGGCGCCTCGGCGCAAGCCATCATCGGCGCGGGCGCGAACAACTCGACCAACGTGGCGAGCTCGCTTCAAGGCTACCTCCCGGGGCCGAATGAGCTGGCGCGCACCGCTGTGAACCCCGCGGCGATCAATTCCTTCTTTGACGCCGCTTCCTATATCGGCGCGTTCTCCAGCACCGAAACCATCGCCGCCAACTGGGCGACCGGCTGGTCCTATCAATTGTTTGGCGCTTCGGCTTGCCCGGCTGGCACGGTGGAGAACGGCACGATCGCCGGCCAACGCCGCTGCACGCTCTCGGGCACGATCGGCGCCAACAACGTTCCCGCCAGCGTGCGTCTGATCGCCGGCAACATCTACGAGCTCTCGGGCCGGGTTGATGTCGGTGTTGATCGCGGCGCCAACGGCGCGGCGGGCGTCGCCGCTTCGCTCACGATCGACCCGGGCGTGACGGTGTTCGGCAAGAATTCCGCCGACATGCTGATCATCAATCGCGGCTCGCAAATCTTCGTCAACGGCACGGCCAACGCGCCGGTGATCATGACCTCGATCGCCGACGTGGCCAATCCGGGCCGCGCCAACGAAAGCGCCGCGACGCGTGAATGGGCGGGCCTCATCGTGCTCGGCCGCGCGCCGATCCGCAATTGCAACGCCGCCGTCGCTCAAGGCACGGCTGCGTGCGAACAAGCGGTTGAGGGCGTCACGGTCGCCACCGGCAGCCAGGCGCTCTATGGCGGCGCCACCGACAACGACAACAGCGGCCGCATCAGCTACCTGCAAATCCGCTATCCGGGCGCGTTCCTGACCTCGGCGGCGGCGGGCGATGACCTCAATGGTCTCACCCTCGGCGGCGTCGGGTCGGCCACGCAACTTGATCACATCCAAGTCCACAATTCGGGCGACGATGGCATCGAGCTGTTCGGCGGCGCGGCGCGCATGCGTCACATCGTGATCACCGGCGCGGTCGATGACTCGCTCGATTACGACGCCGGCTGGCAGGGCCTGCTGCAGTTCGCCATCATCGTTCAAGGCCCCGATACGGATCGTGACCGCATGGTGGAAGCCAGCAATCTGCGCGTCTCCTCCACGGGCGACGACCTGATGACCAACCCGACCATCGCCAACTTCACCTTCGTCGGCATGCCGACCAACCTCGCGTCCAGCAACATCAATGGTGTTGAGATGAATGCGACGGGCGGTACGCCGGGGAGCTCGGGCGTTTGGGTCAATGGCGTGGTGATCGGTTCGACGACGTGCCTAGTCGCCACTGCGGCGAACACCAATCCCGCGCCGCAGATCGACTCGGTGCTGTTCGATTGCCCCGGCGCTTACGCGGCGGCCGCAACCGATCGCATCAATGCCGGCGCCAACAACTCGACGGCGACCGCAAACTCGCTGACGGCGGCGTATGCGGGCGGGCGTCCGTTCATCAACGGCGCCGTGGAAAGTGCGCGCACGGCGGTCAACGCCTCCACGCTGAATGCGTTCTTCACCGCCACGAACTACATCGGCGCGGTGCAAGGGCCGGCTGACACGTGGTGGCAGGGCTGGACCTGCAGGCTCGATAACACGCCTTGCTGAGTGCTGGACGGGCGGCGGTTTTCCGCCGCCCGTCTTCCGCTTGTGCTTTCCGCTTCCGCATTCGCTTTCCGCCGATAAGGGCACGTTCGATGAAACCGCAAAAATTGTCGCTGAGCAGGCTTTTGGTGCTGCTTACGACGTCCATCTTCTTTTCTCCGTCTTTGGCGATGGCGCAGGCGCAAGACGCGCCGCTTGCTGAAGACGACGCCAACGCAGACGAGATTGTCGTCACCGGCCGCTACATCCCCGAGCCGATGCGCGAAACCTCCGAGGTGGCGAGCTTTCTTTCCGCTGAAGATCTTTCGCGCCAAGGCGATTCCAACGCCGCCGCGGCGCTGACGCGCCTGGCGGGCCTTTCCGTTGTTTCCGGCCGCTTTGTATTCGTGCGCGGCCTGGGCGATCGGTATTCGTCGGCTTTGCTGAACGGCTCGCCTTTGCCCAGCCCCGAGCCGCTGCGCCGGCAGGTGCCGCTCGATCTGTTTCCGTCGAACATCCTCGACGGCGCGACCGTGCAGAAAACCTTCTCACCGAGCTATCCGGGCGAATTCGGCGGCGGCATCATCGACTTGCGCACGCTGCGCATGCCGCGCGAGAGCTTCCTCACCATCAAGGTCGGCGCCGGCGGCAATACCGAATCCACCGATCAGCAAGGGCTGGTCTATTATGGCGAGCAAAGCGATTGGAGCACGATCAGCGACGGCTTGCGCGATATCCCGCAGCCGTTGGCCAACGCGATCGCCCGCAACCAGCAAATCAATTCGTCGAATTTCACCGCCGCGGAGCTTGAGGCGATCGGCGAAAGCCTCGTGAATTCGCCGTTGACGGTGGTTCAAACCGAAGATCTCCAGCCGGACTTTGAAGGCGAAGTCACCGCCGGCGGTTCGTTCGATTTCGGCCGCTTCAATCTGGGGCTTGTCGGCGTCGGCGGCTATGACAGCTCGTGGCGTTCGCGCGAGGCCGATCGCATGGTCGTGATCGGCGGCACCGCCGGGGCGAACGTCGGCAGCGATCTGGTGAGCCGTTCGACCGCGTGGGACGTCGTGGCCAACGGCTTCGGCAGCGCCTCGCTGGGCTGGGATCAGCACGAAGTGACGCTGACGGGCTTGATCATCCGCTCATCGACCAAGTACGCGCAGATCAAGCAAGGCTTCAACGAGAACTTTGTCGGCGGCGATCGCTACGATGAATCGACCGCGTGGTACGAGCGCCAGCTCAGCTCGCTGCAATTGGCCGGCGAGCATCGGTTCGGTGCGCTTGACGTCAGCTGGCGTGTCGCCAGCGCGGAATCCACGCGCGACGCCCCCTATGAGCGCAGCATCACGTACGTGTTGCCCGATGGCGGCGGCCCGGCCTCGTTCGCGTATTCGAACAGCACCGCGTTTTCGTATTTAACCGACGAGGTCGTCAGCGGCGGCCTGGACGCGACCTACGCGATTCCAATCGGCGGCGACCGGGAACTCGTGCTTTCCGCGGGCTTGGCGCGGTCGGAGACGGACCGCACGTACGAAAGCTTCTTGTTTGCGTTCGATACCGATCCGGCGACGCCGGCTGACGTACTGCGGATGCGCCCAGACTACCTGTTCTCACCGGACAACATCCATCCGGACCGTTTTGAGATCAGCGAAAGCGGCGCGCTCGACACCAATTACCTCGGCGCTCTCACCATAGATTCGGTGTACGCTGCGGCGGATATCGAGATCCTGCCGGTGCTGCGCGCTGCGTTGGGGGTGCGTTACGAAGAGGCCAGCCAACAGGTGGACACCTTCGTGCGCTTCTCCAATCTCGGCGCGGCGCCGACGCAGATTGAGAACGAGTATTTGCTGCCGGCGGCGACGGTTACCTGGAATTTTGCGGAAAACCTTCAGCTCCGCTTGGGGTATTCGCAAACGGTGGCGCGTCCGCAATTTCGCGAATTGGCGTTCACGCCTTACACGGATCCGGACACAAGCCGCGAATATATCGGCAATCCGTTCCTCACCGATAGCGAGCTGCAAAACTACGATGCGCGGCTCGAATATTATTTCGGCGAAAATCGCTTCGTGACGTTCGGCGCATTCTACAAACAGATCGACGCGCCGATTGAAGAAGTGGTTGTCACCCAAGACGGCACCACCACGCAAACACGCTTCATCAACGCGCCCGAGGCGATGCTCTACGGCGCGGAGCTGGAGTTCAGGGTGATGTTCGAAGTCGGGTTCATCCCCGATGCATCGCTGTTTCTGGGCGCCAACTACACCTATACGTATTCGGAAGTGAGTGCGGATGGGATGGTGGCCAATCCCAACAGCCCCAATGCATTGAGCCTCGCGCCCGGCGATCTGTTCGTCGAAGACGGGTCTCCGCTTCAGGGGACGCCTGAGCATATCTTCAATCTGCAATTCGGCGTGGAGACTAACTCATCGGAGCTCACGTTCCTGGTGGGCTATGTTTCCGAGCGCGTGTTGATCCGCGGCACGCCGAGCGGCCTCGGCGTGCCCACCGTGTACGAGGAGCCGGGCGTCAATCTCGACATCGTCTTCCGGCAAACCTTCCATGTTGGAAACTCGGAAATCGTGCTGGGCGCGAGCGGGCGCAACCTGCTCAACACCGAGTACAACGAGTACCAGGAAACGGCGCTCGGCAGCACGCCGTACAATCGCTACGATCGCGGCTCGTCGTTCTCGCTGAGCATGACGGCGAAATACTAAGCATTGCGTCGCGCGCCCGTACGATGCGGGCGCGCGACGTTTTTGTGAATGCTCGATATACTTTTTATGACGTTGCGCGGCGCGGCGCGGCGATATGATTTAATATCAGTGAAAGCGCTGGAATCTGTTTTGCGCTTGCTTACGGAGTGAGTAAGAGCATCGCCAGAAGCGGGGGCTCCGTCGTGAGATCAGAAAGCTTTTTGTCGTCCTCGGCCGGCGTTGGCATCAAGCGGCGCGCATACGCCGCGCTGCGGCCAGGCATTGAAACGCTGTTGCTTGCCGCCGTCGCGCTCGGGTGCGCGCAAGCAGGCTGGAGCGTGCTGACGCCAAGCGCCGCCGACGCGCTGAACGCAAGCAGCGATACGGACGCCGCGCCAACGCGTCTGAGTGCGATCGATGTCGTTTCTCCGTTCGAGCCGAGCCGCGCGGATGGCGATCAACAATCGCAGGCCGTGGCTGCGTTGCTTTCCGGCATGCAGCTCAGCGGCGTGCGCACCGCCGGCGACCCAGCTTTGAGCGGCGCCGTGCTGACTTTGAACGATGGCGCCCAGCGCGCCTTCGCTGTCGGGCAGGAAATCAGCGCGGGCGTATCTTTGGCCGAAGTCGGCGCCGATTACGTGATGGTGGCCTATAGCGGCGGGCGGCAGCGGATCACGATGTCGGCGGGGCCGTCTTATTCGTTCGCGCGCGCCATGATGGGCCTGGAGCCGGCGCCAGGCGCTCCGCAACATTCCGAACCTGTCGTGGCTGTGGCCGATGCGCCGGCGGCGCTAAGCCAGCAAGCCGGCGGCGAAGCGGCGTGGCTTGAAGCGACCCTTGCCCAGATCGCGCAGGTTGAAGGCGCGGCGCAGGGCTGGCGCGTGGCCGAGCCCTTGCCGCTGGCCGCAACCCAGGCGGGGCTTCAGCCGGGCGATGTCATTCTTTCGGTGAACGGCGCCGGCCCCGCGGGCGGCGCATCGGCGTTGATCGCGGCGCTGCAGAGCGGCGCGGTGCAGCTTGAAGTCAGCCGCAACGCAAGTCGCGTAATGCTAGTGTTCGGCGGCGGGCAATGATCAATCTTAAACGCAGGGCGCGGGCGTTGGCGGCGGGGCTGGCGGGCGCGGCGCTATTTACACCCGCCAACGCGCAAACCACAGGCCAGGCCGAACAGGCGAGTGCGATCACGCTTCGCGAGGTGGATATCCGCGCCTTTATCGAAGACGTCTCCAACGCCACGGGGCGAACGTTCATTGTTGATCCGCGCGTCAGCGGCCGGGTCACGGTTGTGTCGCAGCAATCGCTGTCTCAGCGCGAGCTGATGGACGTATTCATGTCCACGCTGCGGGTGAACGGCTTTGCGGCGGTGCCGACGGCCAATGGCGCGTATCGGATCGTCCCCGCCGAGGTGGCCGCGCGTGAGCCCGCCGCGAGCGGCGCCGGCCCGACCGACAACACCTATGTCAGCCAAGTTTTCCCGCTGCGGTTCGCCGATGCGGAATCGGTGGCGGCGGCGCTTCGGCCGATGCTGTCGGAGCGTGGGCAGGTCACCGCCAATCGGCGCGGCAATTCGCTGGTCGTGGTGGAGTTCGGCTCCACCATGGGAAGGCTGCGCGATGTGATCTCACGTCTTGATCGCGACACGTCCGAGCTGCGCTCGATCCAATTGCGCAACACATCGGCGGCGGAGATGTCGCGCGTGGCGCTCAGCGCAGCGACGGCGATCGGTGAAGAGGGGCGCCCCCTGGTGCGCGCCGTGCCGGTGGCCAGCAGCAACGTGCTGGTGTTGCGCGGCGATTCCCAGATGCTCGATCAATTGGCGCCGATGATTGAAGAGCTGGATGCGCGGGCGAATTTTCAAGCGGGCGTCACGGTCATCCCGCTGCGCTATGCGGTGGCGGCCGAACTCGTGTCGATCTTGCAGCAATTGTCCGCATCGATGGGGCAGGCGCCGGGCGAAGATGCGAGCCAAGCAATCGGCCGCCGCGCCAACATCGCCCATCACGTCGCCACCAATTCGCTGATCGTCAGCGCCGATCCGGAAACGCAAGAGGCGTTGACGCGGGTTGTGCGCGCCTTGGACGTGCGCCGCCAGCAGGTGCTGGTGGAAGCGATCATCGTGGAAGTCTCCGACAGCACGATGCGCGAGCTTGGGCTGCAATATGTCGCCAGCGGCGCCAGCGGCGAAAACGCGATGCCGTTCCTTTCGAGCAGCTATGGCGGGTCGGCGCCCAATTTGCTCGCCCTGACGGGTGCGGCGCTGCTGCGCGGCGACGACGATGACAGCCCCGACAGCGACGCCATCGCCGAGCTCCGGCGCGCGGCGGTGAATGCGCTGGTGAATACTTCTGGGCTCCTGCTCGGCGGGGGCGGCCAGCGCGACGACGGCAGCATTTTCGGCCTGCTGCTGAATGCACTGGCGGAAGATCGGGATTCCAACGTGCTCTCGACGCCCTCGGTGATGACGTTGGACAACGAAGGCGCCTCAATCCTCGTCGGCCAGCAAATCCCCATCACCACGGGCGAGACGTTGGGCGCCGATCTGGAGAACCAGTTCCGCACGGTCTCGCGCGCCGATGTTGGCGTGAAGCTTGAGGTGCGCCCGCAAATTAGCGAGGGCGGCGCGATCCGCCTTGAGATACGCCAGGAGGTCTCAAGCATTTTCGGGCAGGTCGTTTCTGAATCGACCGACCTCATCACCAATCGCCGTGAAATTCAAACGGTCGTGCAGGTGGATGCGGGGCAGATCATCGTGCTCGGCGGCTTGATTCAGGACGAGATCAGCCGCAGCGACGCGGGCGTGCCGGGTTTGCGCCGCGCGCCCCTGGTCGGCCGTTTGTTTCGCAGCGAAGGCCGCTCGCACCGGCGCACCAATCTCATGGTGTTCTTGCGCCCGACCATCGTCACCAGCCCGCAGCAGGCGGCGGACGTGACGCGCCGGCAATACGAGGCGGTGCGCGGCTATCAAGGGCTCGACCCGCTGGTTGCGCGCAGCTTGGCGGAAGAAATGCGGCGCACCAGCGCGCCGGAAGCGGAAACGCCGCAACAAACGGCGCCTGCGCCCCTGGCCGACGCAGCGGCGCCAAATCCATGAGGCCGGAGCGCCGCCTATGGCGAACAATTTAACGGCTCCTACGCCCAGCCGCGCGGCCCCGCGGCTCGACTACGCGTTTGCAAAACTCCATGGCGTGGTGCTGCTGACGCCGCAAGCGCCTTGGCGTGTGGGGATGCGCGCCGGCGCCGATACGCTGGCGCTGATCGAAACGCGCCGCGTGCTTGGCGGCCCGTTCGAGGTGGTGGAGCTGTCGCCGGCCGATTTCGATGAGGCGCTGTCGCAATGCTATGCGGTGTCGAGCGAGGCGGCGCGATCGATCGTTCAATCGCTCGACGCGGAATCGAGCCTCGATGCGCTCGCCGACAACGCCGACGCCACGGCCGATCTGCTCGACAGCCAAGATGATGCGCCCATCATCCGGCTGATCAATGGGCTTATTTCAGAAGCGATCAGCCAAAGCGCTTCCGACATTCATATCGAGCCTTATGAGCACGCGGTGATCGTGCGCCTGCGGATCGACGGCGTGCTGCGCGAGGTGCTTCAGGCGCCGGCGCGCATCCGTGCGCGCCTGGTTTCGCGCATCAAGGTGATGGCGCGTTTGGACATCGCCGAAAAGCGTCTGCCCCAAGACGGGCGCATGTCGCTCAGCTTGGGCGGGCGCGGGGTGGACGTGCGCGTCTCAACGCTGCCTTCGCGCTATGGCGAGCGCGTGGTGCTGCGCCTGCTCGATAAGGATCAGGGCTTACGCAGCCTCGACATGCTGGGCATGAGCCCCGATCTGCTGGCGCGCTTTAAAGCTTCACTCAACACGCCGAACGGCATCGTTCTGGTGACCGGCCCCACCGGCTCGGGCAAAACCACCACCTTATACGCCGCGCTCTCCTTGCTGAACGATCAGGCGCGCAACATCCTCACCGTCGAGGATCCGATCGAATACGCGATGAACGGCGTCGGCCAGACGCAGGTGAACGCCAAGATCGGCATGACGTTCGCGGCCGGCTTGCGCGCGATCCTGCGGCAAGATCCCGATGTGGTGATGGTGGGCGAAATTCGCGATCCGGAAACGGCGCAAATTGCCGTGCAGGCGAGCCTCACCGGCCATTTGGTCTTTTCCACGGTCCACACCAACGACGCCGTGGCCGCGATCACACGCCTGCGCGATATGGGCGTGGAGCCTTATCTGCTCGCCTCGACGCTGCGCGCGATCGTGGCGCAGCGCCTAGTGCGGCGGCTTTGCAACGCCTGCAAGCGCCCCGCGATTATCGGCGCGCAGGAAAGGGCGATGCTGTGCACAGTCGGCGGCGAAGGCGCCACGGTGTTTGAAGGCGTTGGCTGCCCGCAATGCCGCGGCTCCGGCTATGTGGGGCGGATCGGGCTCTATGAATTCGTGGTGATCGACGACGAAATCCGTCGCCTGATTCACGCTGGCGCCGATGAGCAGGCCATGGGCGCGCACGCATTCCGCGATTCCCAATCGCTTCTGCACAGCGGGCTTGCCTGCGCGGCGGCCGGGATCACGTCGCTAAGCGATGTGCTGCGCGCGGCGAGCGGCGGCTGAAGCCATGGCGCAATTTCAGTACCGGGCGATTGATGCCGATGGGCGGCAAAGAAACGGGGCGCTGGAAGCGGCGAACGAGGCGGCCGCGCGCGGCGCTGCAAAAGCGCAGCCTCATGCCCGTGCAGATTGAGGCGGGCG
>DAOMPU010000060.1:0-10309 GCA_035444925.1 Terricaulis sp.
GCTGCACCCGCCCTCTCCGGCCTCGTCCGCCCAGTCGATGGCGACCGTGGCGTGGCCGATGGCGAAACGCGCCTCCAGTTCGCGCTCCACCGCGCGGCGCGCCGCTTCGATGGCGCGCTCGAGGCCATCGGCGGCGTCGCCCGCGCCCGCTTCGCGCGCGCGCCGGCTTTGCGCCGCCAGCGCCGCCAGCGGCGTTTTTAAGCTGTGCGCCAGATCGCCCGCGCGTTTTCGCGCGCTTTCCAGATCCTGCTCGCGCGCCTGCGCCAGTTCGTTGATCGCGTGCGCCAGCGGCGCGGCCTCCACTGGATAAGCGCTTTCGCTGAGACGCGCCGCGGGCTTTTGGCGCAATTCGCCCAAGGCGGCGCGCACATCCTCCAGCGGTTTCAGCCCCAAGCTCACCTGCGCCCATGCCGCCGCCGAAAGCACGGCCCACAGCAGCGCCAAAAACAGCGCCAGCTCGCGCGAAAATTCCGCCGTCGCCGCCGCGATGTGCGCGTGATCTTCGGCCACGATGATCTCAATCGGCGCGCTGTCCGGCCCCAGCCGCACCACGCGCGCCACCGCGATCACCCGCTGATCGAACGGCCCTTCCATGCGTGCGCGCGCCCATTCATCGGCCTGCGCGAACGTCGCTGGCGCCAGCTCTTCGTCCCAGAGCGAGCGCGAGCGCGCCAGCAAGCCGTCCCCGCGCGCCTGCCAGTAAAACCCGCCCGCCGGCGTCGCGAAGCGCGGATCGCCCAGCGCGATCTCAGCGCCGGTCGGCGCGCGCGTCAGCGCCGCGATCAGATCGCGCCCGCGCGCGGAGAGATCATCCCCAACGCGCCGCTCCACATGGCGCTCAAACAGAAAGCTCATCGCCGCCCAGCCGGCCGCCAGCGCCGCGAACACTGCGAAAGCCGCCGCGATCAGCAGGCGCAGCTTTAGCGAGCGGGTTTTCATGCCTCGCTCAGCAGATAGCCAAAGCCGCGCCGCGTCTCGATCACGCCCGCGCCGATCTTGCGCCGCAGCCGCGCCACCAGCGCCTCGATCGCGTTCGCATCGCTCGCGCCCTCGGCGCCGTGCAAATGATCCGCCAGTTCGCCCGCGGAAACCGCGCGCCCGGTATTGTGCGCGAGAAAATCGATCAGGCGATATTCGAGCGGGGAGAGCTTCTGCGGCGCGCCGTCGATCGCCACGCTCATGCGCCGCGTATCCAGCGTGAGGCGGCCTATGGTCAGCACCGCATTGGCGTGCCCCGCCGCCCGCCGCGTCAGCGCGCGCACGCGCGCCACCAATTCGCCCAGCTCAAACGGCTTGGCCAGATAATCATCGGCGCCGGCTTCAATGCCGTCCACTTTCTCGGTCCACGCCCCACGCGCGGAAAGGATCAGCACCGGAAACGCGCGCCCGCCCGCGCGCCAGCGTTTCAGCACGGAAAGGCCATCAAGCTTCGGCAAGCCAAGATCGAGCACGGCCACGGCGAAATCCTCGGTGTCGCCCAAGAACCACGCGCTCTCGCCATCGCCCGCATGCGTCACGGCAAAGCCCGCTTCGCCGAGCGCGCGCGCGACGTCTTCGGCGATCGCCGGTTCATCTTCAACGAGCAGCGCGCGCATTAATCGTCGTCTTCCACATCGAGCACGCGCCCGGTGCGCGCGTCGATTTCCACCGTGCGGACGCGCCCGTTGCGCGCCAGCGTCTCGATTTCATAGACGAGGCGCCCGTCATCGTCATCCAGATCGACTTCCACCACTTCGCCGGGCGCGACGCGCTGAGCGATTTCCAGAATGCGCGTGAGCGGCAGCGCATCGCGCCGGCTCACCGCCGCGCGGGCGCGGTCATGGTCGTCGTCATCGGCCGCCGCGGGGGCGGGGGCGAAGGCAAGGCCCGCGAGGAGGGCGGCAAGGAGAAGGCGGCGGCGCACGCTTTATCCCTAGAGGTTCCCGCCTGACGTTTGCCTGACGCTTCGCGCCCAGGGGGCGTCAGGAGCGGTGTGGCAAACCCCGCCTCAAGCTGGCGTTCAGCCAGTTCAACGAGAGGGAAATCTCATGCTCAAGCAAACCGCCTTCGCCGCCGCCATCGTAGCCGTCGCCGCCCTGGCCATGCCCGCCTTCGCGCAAAGCCAAAGCCAAGCCGGCGGCGATCGGCTCTCCATCGCGCAGATTGACCAGCGCCTCAGCGCGCAGGGCTATCGCGTGCTGGAGATCGAATGGGATGACGGCGAATACGAAGTGCAAGCCTTCAACGCGCAAAACCAGTGCCGCGAGCTCGATGTGAACGCGCGCACCGGCCAAGTCCGCCGCGACCGCGCCGACGATGATTGCTGGGACGACGACCGCCGCAACGCCCGCTAAGCATCTCGTCATTCCGGGGTAATGCGAAGAATTGAACCCGGAATGACGAATAGCTCGCGTGCTTCCGCGCCGCGCGCTACATCCGGCGCATGCTGCTTTACACGCACCCCTCCATGCTGGGCCACGATCCCATTCCCGGCCATCCCGAAAGCCCCGCGCGCCTCGCCGCCGTGCTGAAGGCGCTTGAAGAGTTTGATCTCGAGCGCCGCGAAGCGCCGGAAGCGGAGCAGGACGCGATCACGCGCGTGCATCCGCGCGGCTATGTCGATGCGGTGAACGCTGCGCTGCGCGAAGCGCGCCACGCGCGCGTGCAGCTCGATCCCGACACCACGATCGCGCCCGGTTCGCAAGAAGCGATCTACCGCGCCGCCGGCGCGTGCGTCGCCGCAATCGATGCGGTGCTGGCGGGCGAGGATGAGTTGGCGTTTTGCGCCGTGCGCCCGCCGGGCCACCACGCCGAACCGATCGCGGCGATGGGCTTTTGCATTTTCAACAATGTCGCGATCGGCGCGCTGCATGCGCTGGAAGCGCACGGGCTTTCGCGCGTGGCGGTGATCGATTTCGACGTGCACCACGGCAACGGCACGCAAACCATCGCGGAAAAAGACGCGCGCGTGTTCTTCGCCTCCACCCACCAGGCGCCGCTCTATCCCGGCACCGGCGCAGCCAGCGAAACCGGGGCCGCCGGCAACGTGGTCAATGCGCCTTTACCCCCGGGGGCCGGCAGTGCGCCCTGGCGCGAAGCGATGCAGGCGCGCGTGTTGCCCGCGCTCGATGCGTTCGCCCCCGAACTGATTCTCGTTTCCGCCGGTTTTGACGCGCACAAGGCCGATCCGCTCGCGCAAATGGCGCTGGACGAGGAGGACTTCGCCTGGGCGGGGCGTGCTTTGCGCGCCGCAGCATTGCGCCACTGTCAGGGTAAGCTTGTTTCGACCTTGGAGGGCGGCTACGACTTGCGCGCGCTCGCCCGCTCCGCTTCGGCCTATGTGGGCGCGCTGACGCACGGCTAAGACCCGCTCACGGGGAGGGGGGCGTATAGCCGGGCATAGGGTCAGAATGACGACGACGATGGCGCCCAACGAGACGCTTGATCGCCGCGCCGGCGCCCGCACAGGCGCGATCGTCATTGCGCGGCACGGCCGCCCCAATTGCGATCGCACCGTCAAAATCGATCAGCATGGCTATCGCCTGTGGTGGGCCGATTACGACAAGGCGAACCTGCACCCGGACGAGCGCCCGCCCGAGGCGCTGCTGCGCCAGGCCGAAACCAGCGACGTTATTTTCGCCTCCACTTTGCCGCGCGCCATCCGCACCGCCGAAGCGGTAGCTGGGGGCCGCGCGATCATCACCGATCCGGTTTTCCTTGAAGCGCCGCTGCCGCCCCCGCCGGTGTGGGGCAAGCGCAGCCCGCGCTCCTGGGGCGTGCTGGCGCGCGCGGCCTGGTGGGTTGGGCGCGACGAGGGCGGGGAAACTCGCGCGCAGGCCGAACTCCGCGCGGAGGCGGCTGTCGCCACGCTGACGGCCCAGGCGCTGCGCGGGCAGAACGTGCTGCTGTGCGCCCATGGCTGGTTCAACCGCATGATGCGCCCGATCCTGCGCGCCCAAGGCTGGCGCGAAGTGGAGGACGGGGGCGACAGCTATTGGTCCTACCGCCGCTACGAGAAAGTGAAGTGAGCAGCGGGCAGTACGGGAATAGGGCAGTAGGGCAGTAGGGGAGTATGTTTGCCCCTCTTCGCCCGCCCATTCCCCTATTCCCCTATTCCCGTACTCCCTTATATTTCAAACCATGACCACCGAGCCCCGCGACCCCGCCCAGCTTTCCTTCGAGGAATCCCTGGCCGAACTGGAGAAAATCGTCGCCCATCTGGAGCGCGGCGATGTTCCGCTCGCGGATTCGATTCGCATCTATAAGCGCGGCGCCGCCTTGAAGGCGCGCTGCGAGAGCCAGCTGAAAGATGCGCAGCTTGAAGTCGATCAGATTGTCATGGGGCCGGATGGGCCTCGCGCAGAACCCGCCAAGATCGGGCAATAGGGAAGAGAACACGCCAATGGCCGACGACCCGCAAAACAATGCGCGCCTGCCGCTCATTTCGTTCGACGATTTTCTGAAGGTGGATATCCGCCTCGGCACGATCGTCGATGTCAAAGTGTTCGAGGAGGCCAAGAAGGCCGCCTATCAGCTCTGGATCGATTTCGGCGATCCGCTGGGGATCAAGAAATCCTCCGCGCAGGTCACTCAGAATTACGACATTGGCGAGTTGCTCGGGCGCCGCGTCGCCGCGGTCGTGAATTTCGAGCCGAAGCAGATCGGCAAGTTCATGAGCGAGGTGCTGTGCCTGGGCTTCCCCGATCGCAACGGCAACGTTGTGCTGCTCAACATCGACCGCCCCGCGCTTGAGGGCGGGCGCCTCTATTGAAAATGACCAAGCTCGATCTTGTAAACGCCGCGGAGATTGGCGGCACGATGAAAATCGAGTGGGCGCCCCGGGCGCAGCGCGACCTGAAAGCGATCTTCGATTATGTCGCCAAAGAGCGTCCGTCAGACGCGGCTCAGGTTCGCAATCAGATTCTTCGGCTGGTCAGTTTCCTCGCGGATGGGTCCGACATTGGCCATCACGAACGCCATACGTCGTGATCTATCGGCGCGCCGACGCGCTCGTCCGCATCGTCCGTGTCATTCACGGCAAGCGCCTGCGCTGAGTCTTATTCGTCCGTCCCCGGCTCTGGCGGGTTTTCCGGTTCCGGTTCGGGCAGCGGCTCGGGCGCCGGGGTCAGCGGCACAGGCGCGCTGGTTGCGGGCGGCGCCGTGACAACGCCAGGCGGCACCAGATCCGGATCGACCTCCGCGCCAGGATTGAGCGCTTCCGGCGCCAGCGGCTCTCCGATCGGCGTTTCGGCCGGCGCGGCGGGTTGGCTGCGCAATTCGGCGATGCGCCCGCGCGCGGCCAAGGTGTGTTCGCTGCGCGGGAAATCCGCCACGTACGCTTCCAGCGCTTCGATCGTGTCGGCCTCGCGCGCGGCGGCGTAGCGCGATTGATCCAGCTGATTGAGCGCCGCTTGCGCCTGGCTGCGCGCGCCGCCCGAAGCGTTTTCAATGAAGGCGCGGATTTCGTCCGGATCGGTTTGATCCACTTGCGCCCATTCGCCGGCGCCCGCGCCCGATTGCGATTGGGTCAGGAAAAACCAGCCCCCGCCCGCCAGCGCGACGACGACGAAGGTGATGATTCCGATCAGCGCCATGTTGGGGCCGCTTTTCTCCTCGCGCGGCTCAGGCGGGCGCGGGGGCGGGGCGGCGGCGCGCGGAGGCGCAGCGGGCGCCGGACGCGGCGGCGGCGGGGCGCGCACGGGCTCGGGCGCGCGCGCCTGCGGCTGGGGTTGCGGCTGGGGCGCGGTGCGGCCGGGCTGGAAAAAGCCTGAAGGGGGCCGGTCCGCCGGCGGCGGCAACGGAGCCACGCCAGCTTTCTCCGTCGCCAGCGCCGCCAATTGCCGCCAGGCCGGAAACTCGTCCTCGCCGCGCCAGCCGGTGAGATCGACCCATTCCGCGCCGCGGAAATCGCCGGGCGGCTGCACGCTCTGCATGCACGCATGCACCAATTGCCCGCGCCCCGCCGCGAACGCGACATCGCCCGCGACGCCCGCGTCCGCGACCGAGCGCGGCGACCATAGCGCGATCGCAAGGGCTGCGTTTTTCACGGCGTTTTGCCGTTCTTCGCCCGGCGCCTTTTCGATCACCGGGGTCAGGTTGGCCAGGCGTAGCTTTTCGCCGAGCGCCCGCGCCGGCAAAGCATCGTCCGCGGCGTGGATGATCACCACCGATGGCATCAAGAATTCCCCACTGTTTCAATCCGTAAGCGCGCCAGCCCCGCCGCTGGGGCGCGCCTGGCCCGGCCGGGCCGCCTAACATGCCTGAAAGGCTGGGCGCTTGGGAAGTCTTGACGCCAGCACCTAAAGCGTCGGGACTTAAATGCGACCCACACGATGGATCAACCGCCGTGTCGCATTTAAGTCCTCAAAGACGCTTTAGATACAAAGTTTTCTAAAGCAACTTTTGGACTTTAAATTCGCGCGGAGCCTGCGATCAAACTGAGGCGAATTTAAAGTCCGTTGCTTTAGCCGCCCCGGGTGTAGGCGCAAAGGCCGGGCTCTGCTAACGCAGCGCCCATGACCGATATGGACGCCCGCCTGAAAGACGCCGCCGAGCGCGTCAACATCGCGCTCGATGCGCTGCTCCCGCGTGAGCAGGGCACCGAGGCGCGCCTGATGGCCGCCATGCGCTATTCCGCGCTCGACGGGGGCAAGCGGCTGCGGCCCTTCTTTACGCTGGAAACCGGGCGCTTGTTCGATGCGGATGAAGGCCAGCTGATGCGCGCGGCCTGCGCCATCGAGTGCGTGCACACCTATTCGCTGATCCATGACGATCTGCCGTGCATGGACGACGACGATCTGCGCCGCGGGCGCCCCACTTTGCATCGCGCTTACGATGAGGCCACCGCCGTGCTCGCCGGCGATGCGCTGCTCACGTTCGCGTTTGAAATCCTGGCCGAGCCGGCGACCCATTCCGATCCGCAGATGCGCTGCAAGCTGATCGCCGCGCTCGCCAAAGCGTCCGGCGCGCAGGGCATGGTCGCGGGCCAGGCCGCCGACATGGCCGGCGCCGACATCGGCTCGGACCTCATCGCCGTCACGCGCATGAATCGCTTGAAGACGGGCGCCTTGATCAATTTCGCGGTCGAGGCCGGCGCGCTGATCGGCTACGCGGGCGACGCAGAGCGCACCGCGCTTTCACGCTACGCGCACGATATCGGCCTCGCCTTTCAGATGGTGGACGATCTGCTCGACGCCGAAGGCGTTGTGCGCGACACTGGTAAGGCCGTCGGCAAGGACGGCGCGCGCGGCAAGGTGAATTTCGTCACCGTGATGGGCGTGGCCGCCACGCGTGAGCGCGTGGGCATGCTGGCCGGCCAAGCCAAAAAGCACCTCGCCATCTTCGGCGCGCGCGCGCGGATTTTGCTGAACGCCGTCGATTTCATCATCGAGCGCCGCTATTAGCGGCGGGAACTAAAATCGCTTCGCGCGCGTGTTTTCGCGTTTGTGCGGAAACATCTTCCTTGCCGCGACGCGGCGGGTGTACACCGCGCCGATGAGCCATGGGGCGATCAGCGGCCGGCGGGCGGATGTCGATGCGCTGCGCGCGCTCGCGCTGCTGCTGCTCATCGTTTATCATATTTTGCTGATCTACACGGGGCGCGAGTTCTGGCGCGTCAATTCCAGCTATCACGGCTATTGGGCCGATTATTTTCTCAACGCATTGACGCCCTGGCGCATGGGGCTGGTGTTTTTCATCGGCGGCGTCGCCGTGCGCTTCATGCTGGCGCGCGCCAAGACGATGGATTTCATCGCTGAGCGCGCGTCGAAATTGCTCGTCGCGTTCGTGTTCGCCGTTGTTGTTCTCATTCCGCCGCAGCGTTTCGTGCGCCTGGAAGAAATGGGCTATAGCGGCAAGGAGCTGAGCTACGGGCGCTATTTCAGCGAAAACGCCTCGCACGTCGTGCATGCGTTTGGCCTTGAAGGTCCTGACCTCGCGCACGCTTGGTTCTTGCCATACCTCTTCCTCTATTCGGCGCTCGCGGCTTTGCTGTGGCGCTATGCGCCGCGCTTTGTCGCTGGCGCGCAGAGGGCGCTCGAGCGCGCGCCGCTGCCGGTGGTGATCCTCGGCGCGATGGCGCTATTTTCGTTCACCGCCGCGTACGTGTTCACAAAAATCCCGGTATCGGGGCTCATCTTCGCGGATTTCGGCGCGCATATGCGCTTTGCGCCGGTGTTTTTCCTCGGCGTCCTGCTGGGGCGCTCTGAAGTTTTCGTGCAGACGCTGAATCGGCTGAAGGTTCGGCTCTGGATCGCCACGGCGTGCGCGCTCGCGCTCAGCACTGCTTTGATGTGGCTGCACTTGCACCATTATATCGATGCGCCGGAGCCGTGGCTGCTGGTGCGCGGCGCTTATGGGGCGATGATGCTCTGCTCGATGCTGGCGCTCGGCTATTGGGCGCTGAACAAGCCCTCGCCGTTTTTGGATTATGCGTCCGACGCGATCATGCCGGTCTATCTCATGCACCAGACGTTTCTAGTGGTGGTGGGCGACGTGATCATCCGCCAGCGCCTTGGGCTTGCGCTTGAGGCCGCGCTGCTGTTTGCGGCGGCGATCATTTTGCCGCTGATCCTTTATCAACTGCTGGTGCGCCACTTCACGCCGCTGCGCATGCTGTTCGGCCTGCGCCCCAAGCTGAAGCAGCATTATCCCCCCGCCGCGCCCGCGCCTGAGGCCGCGCCCGAAGGCAAAGGGCTGCCTCAGGCCTGACGCCGGTCGCACGCCGCGCGCCCGCAATCGCGCTGGCGCTGGACAAAGCAGGCTCTCGCGCGCCTGCTGGCGCCCATGAGGGAGCCCGAAGATCCAAAGCTTGCCGGCCGGGTGACGGCGTTCGCGGAAACCGCGCTCTTGCTGGTCGCTGGCTCCTTGGCGGCCGCTGCGCTAGCGCCGCTGCTGGGCTTAGCCACGCGCGCGCTGCGCGATGGCCTGCTCTACGGGGAGGGCGGCCCCCAATGGCTGGCCGCCGCCGGCGCGGAAACGCAATGGCTGTTGCTGCGCTTTGGGCTCACGCTGTTCGTGGCTTGGCTCATCTGTTGGTGGATTGGCGGGCCGAGGCGCAAGCTCGCCGGCCTTTCGCGCGGCGGGCGCTCGCTTTCAAATCTGATTGGGTTTGGCGTCGTCATGGGCGTGCTGCTGGCGGCGCCGCCGTTCGGTCTGCGCGTGCTCAACGAGATGCTCGCGATCGGCGAGGGCACGCCGTTTTGGCGCCTGATGGCGCAAAGCGAGTGGACGCCGGCCTTCTGGCTCTACATGGCCGCCTCCAGCTTCATCATCGTGCCGATCGTGGAGGAATTATTTTTCCGCTCTTACATGCTGGGCCGCTATCGGATGCACTTCACCGCCGGCGGCGCGGTGCTGCTCAGCGCCGCGGTGTTTTGGGTCTCGCACGGCCAATACATCCAGGCCGATCTCAATCTGATCATCAATTCCGTGCTGGCGTTCGTGAGCGCGGCGGTGTTGGCTTGGTCGGTGATCCGCACCGGCTCGGTGCTGCCGGCCATCATCGCGCACATGATTTTCAATCTGCCTATGAATCAGCCTTTCCGCATCGGCGTCGTCGCGCTCGCGCTGCTGCTGGCGATCGTGCTGTGGCGCCGGATTGGCGGCGCGGCCGCGGATTTCTTCCGCACGCTGGCGTCCACGCGCGAGTGGATTTTCCTGGCAGTGCTGATCGCGGTGCTGGCGGCGCTGGCTTTCGCGATCCGCGCCTATGCGGGCGCGATCCTGCCGCTGGCCGGCGCCTGCCTGCTGCTGACGCTTTGGGGCCTCATCCGCCGCGCCCCCTGGGCCCGGCGCGGATAACCGGTTTCCCCCGCCATGCGCGGCCTTGCCGCATGAAAAGCGCCAGATTTTTCCTTGTTCCCGCCACGAGCTGGCGTCGATTATCCGTGCGAACCGGACTAGATTTTTGCGGGCATCCGGCCCAGTGAGGCTCCATGGCCCCCCAAAGCACTTTGACCACGCCGCTTCTCGACACCGTCAAGCTCCCCGCCGATCTGCGTGCGCTGCCTGAAGGCCAGCTGCGCCAGCTGGCCGATGAAGTCCGGGCCGAAACGATCAGCGCCGTGAGCCAAACCGGCGGCCACCTCGGCGCGGGGCTCGGCGTGGTCGAACTCACGGTGGCGCTGCACTACGTGTTCAACACGCCCAAGGACGTGCTGATCTGGGACGTGGGCCACCAAGCCTATCCGCACAAAATCCTCACCGGCCGGCGTGACCGCATCCGCACTTTGCGCCAAGGCCAAGGCCTCTCCGGCTTCACCAAGCGCGCCGAGAGCGAATACGATCCCTTCGGCGCCGCGCACGCGGCCACCTCGATCTCCGCCGCGCT
>DAOMPU010000061.1:0-10294 GCA_035444925.1 Terricaulis sp.
GCGACCCTGCAACTGTCCTACGCCATCGGCGTGGCGCGGCCGCTGTCGATCTATATCGACACCCACGGCACCGGAAAGGTGTCCGAGGACCGGCTGGAGAAGGCGGTGGCGGAATCGATGGACCTCACCCCGCGCGGCATCCGCAAGCATCTCGGCCTCAACAAGCCGATCTATGCCCGCACCGCCGCCTACGGCCATTTCGGCCGCACGCCGGATAATGAGGGCGGCTTCTCCTGGGAGCGCGACAACCTCGTCTCCGAGCTGAAGCGGCTCGCCTGATCCGCTTCCCGGCCGAACGCCCGGCGAAAGCCGGGCTGAGAGCCGGGATCCAGAAGTGACAAAACGCAGCGCCGGACGATCTCTGGCTCCCCGCTCGCGCCCCGGATCAAGTCCGGGGCTTGGCGGGGAAGCGTGCGTTGTTGGCGCTGCCCCCGCGCGCGCCTAAATTCACTCCATGTCCAGCTCCATCGGCCTTTCGCCCGACCTCATTCGCTATCTCGCGGATGTGAACCCGCCCGAGCATCCCGTGCTCGCGCGCTGCCGCGCTGACACCCAGCTTATGCCGCAAGCGCAAATGCAGATCAGCCCCGAGCAGGGGGCGTTCATGCAATCGATCGTGCGCATGATCGGCGCGCGCCGCGCCTTCGAGGTTGGCGTGTTCACCGGGTATTCGGCGCTCGCGGTCGCGCTGGCGATGAAGGAAACCCAAGGGCCGGGCGCACGCCTGCTGGCCTGCGATGTCAGCGAGGAATGGACCGCCAAAGCCCAAATCTATTGGCGCGAAGCGGGCGTGGACGGGATGATTGATCTCACCATCCAGCCCGCGGGGGAAACGCTCGATCAGCGCCTCGCCGCGCGCGAGGCCGGAAGCTACGATTTCGGCTTCATCGATGCGGATAAGACCGGCTATGACGCCTATTACGAGCGCGGCCTCAAGCTGCTGCGCAAAGGCGGGGTGATGTTGTTCGACAACATGCTCTGGTCCGGCCGCGTGGCCGATCCCAGCGATAAAAGCGCCGATACTGTCGCGCTCCGCGCGCTGGCCGCCAAAGCCAAGGCGGATGATCGCGTTCACGCCGCCATGACGGCGGTCGGCGATGGCCTGCTCATCGTCGTGAAGCGTTAGCGGCGCATTGCCCGCACCGGCCTTCCGGCATAATCTCATGCCGCTTGGAGGCGGCGATGAAACGGCATCTTCTTTTGGCGCTCGGCGCTGTGTTTCTGGCGGCATGCGGCGCGGGCGGCGATGCTGCGGCGCCGGCCGGTTTCCCGCCGGAAATCCAGGCGCGGATCGAGGCGGAGCGGCAAGAGTGCGCCGCCGTGCAAATGGGGGCGCTGGAAGAGGTGCCGCTGGACGCGTTGCGAACCGGCGATTTCAACGCCGATGGCGCGCCTGATTACGTGCTGAGCCATGAGGCGTTCCGCTGCGCCGAAAGCGGCTCGATGTATTGCGGCAGCGCCGGCTGCTCCTTCACCGTGTTTGTCTCAACGCCGGGCGGCGGGCTTGACGCGATCAATCAGGGCAACGCCCAGGATGTGGTGATCACCCGCGACGGGGACCGCGACGTGCTCGATCTCGCCTTGCACGGCAGCGTTGTCGGCGCAGAGACCGAATACGCGCGCCTGCGTTGGGATGGCGACAGCTTCGAGCCGCAATAAAGGGTCGCCGCGCCGCATTGCGCTGGGAGAGGGGCGGCGCTAGACCACGCGCCTCTATTTCCTCCCCAGGAGCACGCCCATGGCCCGCGCAAAGATCGCCCTCATTGGTTCCGGCATGATCGGGGGCACGCTCGCCCACATCGCCGCGCGCGAAGAGCTGGGCGATGTGATCCTGTTCGATATCGCCGAGGGCATCCCCCAGGGCAAAGCGCTCGATATCGCCGAAGCCTCGCCCGTGTTCGGCAAGGATAGCGCGCTGAAAGGCGCGAACTCGTATGCCGATATCGCCGGCGCGGATGTGTGCATCGTCACCGCCGGCGTGCCGCGCAAGCCGGGCATGAGCCGCGATGATCTCCTGGGCATCAATCTCAAAGTCATGAAAGCGGTGGGCGAGGGCATCAAGGCGCACGCCCCCAATGCGTTCGTGATCTGCATCACCAATCCGCTCGACGCGATGGTGTGGGCGCTGCGCCAATTCTCCGGCCTGCCGCACAACAAGGTCGTCGGCATGGCCGGCGTACTCGATAGCGCGCGCTTCCGTTATTTTCTGGCCGAAGAATTCAACGTGAGCGTTGAGGACGTGACGGCCTTCGTGCTTGGCGGCCACGGCGACACGATGGTGCCGCTGACGCGCTATTCCACCGTCGCCGGCATCCCGCTGCCTGATCTGGTGAAGATGGGCTGGACCAGCCAGGAAAAGCTCGACCAGATCGTGCAGCGCACGCGCGACGGCGGCGCCGAAATCGTCGGCCTGCTGAAGACGGGCTCGGCGTATTACGCGCCGGCCGAAAGCGCGATCGTGATGGCCAAGAGCTTCCTGAACGATAAACGCCGTTTGCTGCCCGTCGCCGCCAACCTCTCGGGCCAGTACGGCCTGAACGACATTTACGTCGGCGTGCCCGCCATCATCGGCAAAAACGGCGTGGAAAAGATCGTCGAGATCGAACTTTCCGCCGACGAGCGCGCCATGTTCGACAAGAGCGTCAATGCCGTGAAGGGCCTGGTGGATGCGTGCAAGGGGATCGATCCCAGCGTGGGGTAGCGGTTGGGTGAGCGCCGGCGATCAATAGAAAAGTTCAGAACGGAACATCCGTTCTGTTGCTTCTGCGGTGGCGACAGCCCGACGCAGACGCGGGATCATGTGCCTCCCAAAGCAGCCTTCTTTGGGAAGGTCTGGCCGGAGGGTTTTGAGTTTCCGGCGTGCTCCATCTGCAATGCTCGCACGCGTTTCGAGGATCAGTATTTCTCGTGGCACCTCCGTGTCTTCGGTTGGTCGCCTGACGATGCTGAGAAAGACCAAGTCAACACAGACCGATTGTCTGAAGGGCTGCGCAACAACCAGCCGCAACTTCTCCCGATCGCTCCCGCAAAGCTTGATGAGCTAGCTTGGCTCACGAAGCACCGCCTGCTGGGGCTGGAATACAGAGGTGTTCAGATAAAGCGTGAGTGCCTAAACGCCCTCGAGGCGACCTACAGAAAGATCGCGGCGGCCTTGTTTTACAAGCATGTCGGGCGCCCGGCGCCTGCGACCTCTGCCTTCGGAGCGAAGATAAAACTAAACCTGATGCTCGAAGACGTTTCAACGTTGATTCGGATCATGAATATTGCCCGCTTTGCGGGCGACCCAAAGCGTGGGCCAGAAGATTTCAGAGGACAATTCATCTACACTCACGATTACAATGTTGAGCAGGGCTTGTTTGCTATTGCCGCGAAGTTCGGCGGGGCGATCGTCGGTGTTGCCGCATGCGCCGAGCGCCCTGATGAATTGACCATTGAGGAGGTGTTTCCGTTGTTCCGGCTCGATGGTTCACTGTTGCGGGAGGAAAAAAGGCGTGACCCCAGGCCCAACCCTCACCACAGCCCGCCTCATCCTGCGCCCGCCGGCGCATGAGGATTTCGATGGCTTCGCGCAGATGGCCACCGAAGAAGAAACCATGCGCTTCATCGGCGGCGTTGCGCCGCGCGATGCGGCGTGGCGCGGGATGGCGACGCTCGCGGGCTCATGGGCGCTCTTGGGCTACGGCATGTTCTCGGTGCTGCGCCGCGACACCGGCGAATGGATCGGCCGGCTCGGCCCTTGGCGCCCGGGCGGCAAGGAAGGCGCGTGGCCGGGCGATGAAGTGGGCTGGGGGCTCAAGGCCTCCGCGATGGGGCAGGGCTTCGCCGCCGAAGGCGCAACAGCCGCGATCGATTGGGCGTTTGATCAGCTAGGCTGGGAGCACGTGATCCACTGCATCGATAAAAAGAACGCGCCCTCGATCGCGCTGGCCGAACGCATCGGCTCACATCTAGAGCGCGAGGATCTTGCGCTCCCCGCGCCGTTCGACGCGCACAAGGTCGATATCTACGGCCAGTCGAAAGCCGCCTGGCGCGCGCGTCAGCGCTTGTAGGGCGGGTCGTCGCGAAACCAGCCCGCCACTGTAAGGCGCGGGTTGGGCGCGAAAGACGCAACTTGCGTGACTGTGTGCGGGATCAGCCCATCAAACACCGTCAATGTATTGAAGCGCGGAAGGAAGCCGCGCGTGACATCGCGCGCATCGTCATTGAACAATAAAAGCCCGCCCCAATCAGGCCGCCAATCGCGAGAGAAGCCAAGCGTGTAAGCGGCGCGCCGTTCCTGCAAACTGCCGACGTCCCGATGCATGGTCAGGTAATCGCCGGGCCGATAGAAACTGGCGTGTGCATCAATCTTGGTGAGGCCCGCATGATTGATGATGCGCCGCGCCAGCGTGAGAAAGGGCGGGGCGTTCAGAAAATCCGTCAACGAATGGATCGGATGATCTAAATCCCATCCCTCGACCCGCGCCTGAATCATCGGGTAGGTGTAATACGTAAAGCCGATGCCTTGCGCGGCGCGCTCGTACGTCCGCGAGATGATGGATTGGCGCTCGCGTTCGGGACGTTGCGCGAATTGCGCGGGCGTTTCCATCGTGATGGCCAGCGCATCGTCCTGATAGACTAGCCGCCATGGCAATTTTTGCATGGTCTGTTCCAGCGCCGCGCTGCTTGGCGCGTCGAAAACATCCGGGATCTGCACGATCCTATGCGCCGCGTAGGTGCGGGCGTGAGCTTCAATGTCCAGCGCGGGGTTAAGTCGCAGATTAAGCATTGACGCCAACACCTCTCCCAAGCTCCATGCTAGCAAGGGTCGCGGGTCGGGAAAAGACGCGCGCAAGCGAGGGGATCATGCGCGCAATTTGTCTCGCCATCGCGGCGTTTTTCGCCTCAAGCGCGCTGGCGCAGACTCCGCCTCAGCCCACCGGCGCGAGCATCGCCGTTTCCAACCAGCCCACGCCGCCGCCGCAAACGGCGCCGATCCCCGCTGAAATCCAGCGCAATATCGATCGGCTGCAAGCCGCCGCGCTCGAAAGCGATCTCGCTTGGGAGATCGTCGAAGGCCTCGTCACTGATATTGGCCCGCGCATGGCGGGCTCGGAGGCCGAGGCCGCCGCGCGCGATTGGATGGTGCGCCGCCTCAATGGCTTGCGTTTCCAGAACGTGCGCATCGAGCCCTTCACCATTCCGTTCTGGCAGGCCACGCGCGAGGAAGCGCACATCATCAGCCCCGGCGCGCGCCCGATGGTGGCCGCCGCGCTTGGCGGCTCGCCTTCGGCGGATGTCACCGCCGAGATCGTGCGCTTCACCTCGATGAACGCTTTGGAGGCGGCGCCTGAAAGCGCGGTGCGCGGGCGCATCGTGTTCATTGATGAGCGCATGGCGCGCAATCAGGATGGTTCGGGCTATGGCCCCGCCGTGCGCAAGCGCGGGCAGTGTGCGGCAGTAGCGCAGCGCCTCGGCGCTGTGGGCTGCGTGATCCGCTCAGTCGGCACCGATCCGCATCGCTTCGCGCACCAGGGCGGCTCATCGCGCCAGGCGGCCGGCGTTTCCTTGCCGGCGATGGCGATTTCACCCGCGGATGCGGACGTGCTGCAGCGCCTCGCCGCGCGCGGGGCGGTGCGCGTGCGCCTCAACATCGAGGCCGACATCCGCGATGACGCGCCCTCGGGCAACGTGATCGCGGAAATCCGCGGGCGTGAGCGGCCCGATGAGATCGTGCTGCTGGCCGCGCACCTTGATTCCTGGGATCACGGCCAGGGCGCCGTCGATGACGGGGCAGGGGTGGCGATCATCAGCGCAGCCGCGCGGCTGATCCGCGATCTGCCGCAGCGCCCGCGCCGCACCATCCGCATCCTTTTGGCGGGCGCGGAGGAAAACGGCCTGCACGGCGCGATCGCTTACGCGGCGGCGCATCTGGAAGATAACCACATCGTCGCCTCCGAAAGCGATTTTGGCGCCGGCCGCATCTGGCGTTTCCGCACCAATTTCAGCGAAGCGGCGCTGCCCTATGCGCGCGCCTATCAGCAAGCGCTGGCGCCGCTGCTGATCGCGCCGGGCGATAACAATGCGGGCCCCGGCCCCGATCTCATCCCGCTGCGCATGCGCACCAATGTGCCGGTGGTGGAGCTTTCCCAGGATGGCGCCGACTATTTCGACCTGCACCACACGCCCGACGATACGCTCGATAAGATCGATCCTGCGGCGCTTCGTCAGAACGTCGCCGCCTGGGTCACGTTCGCGTATCTCGCCGCGGAGATGGATTGGGTCTATCGTTCGCCGGAATGATGTCGAAAGCGGCGTGCGCCGCGCGTCATGGCGGCGGAGGAGGGCGTTTGATGCATCAGCTCTTGAAAGCCGTTTTGCTGGCCGCCGCTTTGATGGGCCAGGCGCACGCGCAAACCATTGATGACGCCGCCTGGCTCGCCGGCCGCTGGGTCGGCGAGGGTTTTGG
Source organism: Terricaulis sp. (assembly GCA_035444925.1). Classification (GTDB taxonomy): domain Bacteria; phylum Pseudomonadota; class Alphaproteobacteria; order Caulobacterales; family Aquidulcibacteraceae; genus Vitreimonas. The sequence goes on from DAOMPU010000061.1 coordinate 6,449, forward strand.
CGGCCAGATGGAGGAAGCCTGGGCGCCGCCGATCGGCGGGCAGATGATCGGCCATTTCCGCTATTGGCGCGAAGGGGCGCCGCAATTCTATGAATTCCTCACGCTGGAGGCGGCGGAAGGCGGCTTGCGCATGCGCGTGAAGCATTTCAGCCCCGATCACACCGCCTGGGAAGAGCGCGAAGTGTGGACCACGTTCGAGCCGGTCTCCGTCAGCGCGGACGCGCTGATCTTCAACGGCCTCGAAATCCGCCGCGAGGGCGAAGACCGCATGGTGATGCATCTGCGCATGCGCCGCGGCGAAACCGTCACCACCGAAGTGCTGCGTTTCCAGCGCGCGCCCTTGTGAGCGATTTGCACGCCGCGCCGACGCTTGAAACCGAGCGGCTGATCCTGCGCGCTTGGCGCCAGTGCGACGCCGAGCCCTTCTTCGCCATGATGGCCGATCCCGAGGTGGCGCGCTTTCTCTCCAGCACGCAGGCGCCGATGGATCGCACCGAGGCGTGGCGCACGCTGTGCGTCAATCTCGGCCATTGGGTGCTGCTGGGCTTTGGCCTCTACGCGGTTGAGGAAAAGGCCAGCGGGGCGTTTATCGGCCGCGTCGGCGCCTGGCGGCCGGAGGGCAGGGCGGAAACGGAGCTCGGCTGGGGCCTCGCCCGCGCGCATCAAGGCAAAGGCTACGCAACGGAAGCCGCGCGCGCGGCGGGCGGCTGGATGTTCGAAGCGTTGCAGATTCCGCGCATCGCCAGTTTCATCCACCCTGAAAACACGCCCTCGCAAAAGCTCGCGCGCCGCCTCGGCATGCGCGCCGATGGCGAAACCTTCCACGCCGGCATGCCGCACCAGATTTGGCGCGTGGATCGCGCGGGCTGGATAGGCTAAGCCGTGCGCCGGGGAGGGGCCTTATGCTCAACAGACTTATCACGCCGGTCATGCTGCTCAGCGGCGTGTTGACGCTCACCATGCTTTTGCCGTCGTTTCCTCCCGCGCTGGCTGGGCGCGCGATGTTTGACGGGCTGGTCGCCGATGGGATCGCGCCCGTGGTGTTTTCCAATTGGCGCATTCTGATCGGCGCCTCCGGCGCGCTGCTGATCGCGGGCGCGCTGTTTCAGCCGCTGCGCGTTCCCGCCTTGATTTTCGCCATGCTCAGCAAGGCCGGCTTCATCGCCTTGGTGATCACGCGCGGCTATCTTGAGAGCCTCGGGCAAGCTGTCGCCGTCGATGGCGTCATGATTGTGTTGTTTGCGGCGTTCCTGGTCGCGGGCGCCAAGCGCGTTTAAGCGCGCCTATCGCATTTGTTACCAAGCGCGACGTATTGGTGATTTGCCTCTGGGGCGAAGCGGCCTAAAGCGTCGGGACTTAAATGCGACCCACACGATGGATCAACCGCCGTGTCGCATTTAAGTCCTACAAGACGCTTTAGATTCAAGGTCTGCTAAAGCAACTTTTGGACTTTAAATTCGCGTGGAGCCGGCGATCGAACTGAGGCGAATTTAAAGTCCGTTGCTTTAGAAGGCCCCCGATGCCATGACGCACCTGCTGCGCAACGTCGCCGCGTTGATCGCCGCCATCACCATCCTGCAACTCGCGGGCGGATTGCTGGGCGTGCGCATCCCGCTGGCTTTCGCCGATCAATCGCGCACGGCTTTGGGCATCGTGGCCGCCTCCTATTCCGCCGGCTTCATGCTGGGCGCGATGATCGCCACCGTGCTGTTTGCGCGCGTGGGGCATATCCGCGTCTATGCCGCGTGCGCGGCCATGTTCGCCGCCTCCACGCTTTCGCTGCACTTCGCCGAAGGCATTTGGGCCTGGGGGCTGGCGCGGATGGCCTCGGGCGTTGCGGTGGCGCTGATGTTCGCCGCGATCGAAAGCTGGCTTTCCTTCTCCATCGGCAAGGCCGCGCGCGGGGAGGTGATGAGCGTCTATATGGTGCTCACCAAGGGCGCGCTGGCGATCGGGCCGTATCTGGCGTTCGGCTACGCGCCGCTTGCGCCCGAGCCGTGGATGATCGCCGCGATCCTCGCCGCGCTCTCGACGGTGCCGATCTGCTTCACCGCCGCCGAGCAGCCGGCGCCCCCCAAAGCGCAGCCGCTGGCATTGGTGGAGCAATTCGCCACCGCGCCGGCCGCGGTGATCGGCTCGTTCGGGGCGGGGCTGGTGAATGGCGGCGTGCTGGCGATGGCGCCGCTCTATGCGGCCCTGCATTACGGGCCGAGCGCCGCGGCCGAGTTTTACTCGGCGGCTTTTGTGGGCTCGCTGATTTTGCAATGGCCCGCGGGTCGCTTGTCCGATCGGGTCGATCGGCGGCTGGTGATCGCGGGGCTCAGCGCCATCGCGGCGTTGGCCGCCTTCGCGCTGGCGTTGTGGAGCGGCGCGCTGCAGCAATGGTCGGCGATTGCGCTTTTCTTCGTGTGGGGCGCGGGCGCGTTGAGCTTTTACGGCATCGCCGTCGCGCACATGGCAGACCGGGCCGAGACCGGCAAGCTCGCCCAATCGGCGGCGGGGCTGCTGTTTGTTTGGGCGGCCGGCTCGATCATCGGCCCCATTCTGATGGGGCCGCTGACGGACGGCTTTGGCGTTGCGGGCATGTTCTGGTTCGCGGGCGCGGCGGCCTTGGCTGTCACGATAGCCATGTTCTGGCGGCGCACCACGCGCGAGCCGCCGGCCGAGAAGGAGGAGTTCGCGCCCCAGATCGGCACCAGCGTCGCCGCCGGGGAGATCGTCTATGGCGATGAAAAGCCGGGCCCCGCCGCCTCCGAAGCGCCCGCTGGGCGCTAAGCGGGGGCGTGCGCTTTCACTGGCCGGCCTGATCGGCTAAGCCCTCCGGCGAAACAGGGGAAAGCGCTTCATGAACATCCACGAATACCAAGCCAAGGCTGTGCTCAAGAGCTTCGGGGCCCCCGTGCCGCGCGGCTTTGCGGCCTTCACCACCGAGGAGGCGGTGGACGCCGCCGCCAAGCTGGGCGGCTCGGTATGGGCGGTGAAGAGCCAGATCCACGCCGGCGGGCGCGGCAAGGGCAAGTTCAAGGAAGCCGAAGCCGGCGAAAAGGGCGGCGTGCGCATCGCTTTCAAGCCCGAGGATGTGGGCCTTTACGCCCAGCAAATGCTGGGCCGCACTTTGGTCACGCTGCAAACCGGCGAGGCCGGGCGCGTGGTCAAGCGCATCTACATCGAAGAAGGCGTGAAGATCGCCAAGGAATTTTATCTCTCGGTGCTGGTGGATCGTGAATCTAGCCGCGTCGCGTTCGTCGCCTCCGAGGCCGGGGGCATGAACATCGAGGAAGTGGCGCACGATACGCCCGAGAAGATCACCACCGTCGCGATCAATCCCGACACCGGCCCCACCGCCGCGGATTCCGCCAAAGTGGCCGCCGCGTTCGGCGTCAGCGGCGATCAGGCCGATCAAACCGCCAATATCGTCGCCAAGCTCTACGACGCCTTCGTCAAAAGCGACATGAGCATGCTGGAGATCAATCCGCTCATCGTCACCGAGGACGGCAAGCTGATCTGCGGCGACGCGAAAGTCAGCTTCGATTCCAACGCCGGCTTCCGCCATCCCGAATGGGCCGAGCTGCGCGATCTCGGCGAAGAGGATGAGAAGGAAATCGAAGCCTCGAAATACGACCTCGCCTACATCCCGCTCGATGGCGATATCGGCTGCATGGTCAACGGCGCGGGCTTGGCCATGGCCACCATGGACATCATCAAGCTGTTCGGCGCCGAGCCGGCGAACTTCCTCGATGTCGGCGGCGGCGCCAGCCGCGAGAAGGTGACGGCCGCGTTCAAGATCATCACCGCCGATCCGGCCGTGAAGGGCATCCTGGTCAACATTTTCGGCGGCATCATGAA
>DAOMPU010000062.1:0-10161 GCA_035444925.1 Terricaulis sp.
GCGCGATCGCCGACGCGGGCGCTGAATTCGAGCACGGCGCTGGCGCCGTCCGTGGAGGCGAATTCGCGGTGATAGGTGAAATCCTCGAACACGGTGAGCACGGTGCTAAGAATGAGCGCGACCGCTTGCGCGGACTCATACGGATGATGCGCCATCGGCGAGCGGAAGCGCGCTTGCGGATGCAGCAACGCGGACAAGCCAGACAAATCCTTGCGCGCGACCATCTCATGCCAGGCGGCGAGCGTGGCGGCGGCGTTTGCGTGCAGCTGCGGCGTTTCAGACATGGCGCGAGGCTAGCGCGGCGCGCCCAATGCGTCGAGCTAGACCAGGACTTCTCCCGGCGCGGGATGGCTCAGGAACGCGGTGGGGCTCGCCGTGAGGCCGTAGGCCCCGCTTTGCAGCACGGCGACGAGATCGCCAGGCTCAAGCCGCGGCAGCTCAACTGCGCTGCCCAGCAGATCAAGCGGCGTGCAAAGCGGGCCGACGACGTGCGCCTTTTCCGTCTCGCCCGCGCCCATGCGCGCGGGCGCGACCACCGGATAATTGCGGCGCAGCACCTGGCCGAAATTGCCGGTGGCGGCGAGGTGATGGTGCAAGCCGCCATTGGTGACGAGGAAGATTTCGCCGCGCGATTCCTTGCGGTCGATCACTTCGCAGACGTACACGCCCGCTTCGCCCACCAGATAGCGCCCAAGCTCCATCGCCACTTTCGTGTGCGGCAGCTTGGCGTTGAAGGCTTCGAGCGCGGCGGCGAGCGCTTCGCCGATCGGCGCAAGGTCAAGCCGCTGTTCGCCCGGCGCATACGGGATGCCAAGGCCCCCGCCGATATTGGCGAGGTTGACCGGCAGGTTCGCCGCTTCGGCCAGCTGCACCACGAGGTCGAGCGTTTTTGCTTGCGCCTCGATGATGGCGTCGGCGCGCAAATTCTGCGAGCCGCTGAAAATGTGGAAGCCTTCAAAGCGCGCGCCGGAGGCGGCGATCTCGCGCAGCAGCTCGGGAGACTTTTCCTCGTCCACGCCAAATTGCTTGGCCGAGCCGCCCATTTTCATGCCGGCGGCCTTGAGCTCGAACGCGGGATTGACGCGCAGCGCCACCCGCGGCGCCTTGCCCAACGCTTCGCCGGCTTTCAGCGCCGAGCGAAACTCGCGCGGGCTTTCCAGATGCAGCGTGATGCCGGCCTCGACCGCCTCGCGCACATCGGCGTCCGACTTGCCGGGGCCGGCGAAGCTGATGTGATCCGGCGCGGCGCCCGCTTTCAGCGCCACATGCATCTCAAGCGGGGAAGCCACATCCACGCCGTCGAGCTGCGCGGCCAGATGCGCGACGACAGCCGGCATCGGATTGGCCTTCATGGCGTAATGCAGCTTGAGCTGGCCCGGCATGGCGGCGCGCAACTCGTTCACGCGCTGCGTCATCGCCGCGCTATCATACGCATAGAACGGCTTGCCGCCCATGCGCGCGGCCAGCTGGCGCACGGGCACGCCATTGATCAGCAGGTCATCGCCGGCGACGGCGAACAGATGCGCCGCATGGCTCATTGAAACAGCCCCGCGCGCGCAATCGACAGCGTCTTGCGGTCAAACTTGCCATTTGGATTGCGCGGCAACGGCCCCTCCACGATCTCGATGTGCTGCGGGACCATATAGGCCGGGAGGCGCTTGGCGCATTCGGCTTTCAGCGCTTCGGCCGTCAGCACACCCTCCGGCGCCGAGGTGGCGACCACCACCACCGCTTCGCCGAGGCGCGGATGCTTCACGCCGAAGGCGGCCGCCTCGCCGATCAGCCCGGTGGCGTAAAGCACTTCCTCGACCTCCGTGGGGCTGACGCGATAGCCGGTGGTCTTGATCATCTCATCGACGCGGCCGATGAAATAGATGAAGCCCTCTTCGTCGCGCCGCACCGTATCGCCGGACCAGACGGCCAGTTCGGTGATGACGAGGCCTTTATCTTGCCCAGGCGCGGGCTTGAAACGCTCGGCGGTTTTCTCCGGGTCGTTCCAATAGCCAAGCGAGACGTGAACGCCGCGATGCACGAGTTCTCCCGGCTCGTTGGCGTCGCATTCGCTCCCATCGGGGCGCACGACCAGAATTTCGGCGTTCGGGATCGCTTTGCCGATCGAGTCCGGGCGCCGATCTGCCTCGCTGGGCGGCAGATAGGTGGAGCGGAACGCTTCGGTGAGGCCGTACATCAGATAGGGCTTGGCTTCGGGCCAATGCGCGCGCAGGCGCGCCAGCGTTTCGCGCGGCATGGCGCCGCCCGTATTGGTGAAATAGCGCAGGTGCGCGCGCACGGCCTGCGGCCACTCCAGCTCGGAGATCTGTATCCATAACGCCGGCACGGCCGCGAGCCCCGTGCAGCGATGCTCGGCCACCGCCTTCAGCACGTCGCGCGGGAAGAGGTGATCGAGCAGCACCGCGGAGGCGCCTTTGAGGAACGTGGTGGTGAGCTGGTTCAGGCCGTAATCGAATGAGTGCGGCATCACCGAGAGCAGGCGATCCTCGCCCGTCAACTCAAGATACTGCGCCACGCTGACGGCGCCGGCCACGATGTTGCGATGGGAAAGCACCACGCCCTTCGGCTTGGCGGTGCTGCCGGAGCTGTAAAGGATCGCGGCCATGTCGCCATCGATCACGCGCGGCGCCTCGAAAGCGGGCGGCGCGCCCTCCTCGCTCCAGGCGAAACGCGGCGTAACGCCCGCTTCATCCGCGCCGTCGATCACGAACACGCACTGGATTTCCGGGCATGCGGCCAGAGTTTCCCTCAGCGCGCCCAGACGGCTGGCGGTGGTGACGAGCACGCGCACGCTGCAATCGCGCAGGATGTGGCCCACCTGCTCGGCCTTGAGCACCGGGTTAACCGGCACGAACACCCCGCCGGCGATATTGGCGCCCCACATCGCGGCCACGCTCTCGAAGCGCTTCTCGCAATAGATCGCCACACGCTCGGCGCGTTTGAGGCCCAGCGCATTAAGCTTGGCGCCAAAACGGCGCGCCGACTCGCCTAGCGCGCGATATGTGATGCTTTGATTGCGCAGAATAAGCGCAGTCCGCTCCGGAAACGACGCAGCGCTTTCAAGCAGGAGGTGATGAACGAGCGTGGGCATGGGTCAGCGGCGGACCATATGCACGCCCCTTGCCGCCGGCAAGAAAACGCGCCGCCAAAGCGCACAAAGCGCCCGGTGCGGGATGCGTTTACTTTGCCCATTTACAGCGGCCCGGGTTTTGCTTGATAGACGGGCTCGAAATTCACACTGGTTCTAGGCGCCATGGACACTCGCGAACAAATCAAAGCCGTGCTCGACGAAGCGCTGAACCTTAACGGCGCCAGCGCCAGCTGGACCGACGATACAGCCCTGCTTGGCTCGCTGCCTGAGCTGACCTCGATCGCGGTGGTGACGGTGCTGCTGGCGCTGGAAGAACACTTCGCCATCGTGTTCGCCGACGACGAACTGGACGCCGAGCTGTTCGCCACGCTGGGCAACATCCGCCGCTTCATTGAAGGCAAGCTCGCGGTCGGCGCCTGATGCGGCTGGGGGCGGAACGCGCGGCGCGCGCTGAAGCGCTGCGCGCGGGCGCCGAGGCTGCGCTGAACGCGGCCGCCCCGGACTTTCTGACCCGCTTTCCCCTTGAGCCCTACATCGCCGAGCTTGAGCAGCACGGCAAACCCCACCGCTTCTTTGAATTCAGCCAGCGCGCGCTGGATATAACCGCGGAAATGCACGCGGCTTACGAAAAGCCGGTGGTGGAAATCTATAACCGCCTGATGCTGGCGCATCTGATCGTCAATGTAGAGCAGCGCAACACCCACACGATCATCGATTCAGTCGCCTATTTCGTGCTGGAGGATTTCGACCGCATCCTCACTTTGATTGAGAAGGCGCGGCCCAATTACTTCTTCCGCGACAACCACCTCTTCCGCCGCGATCTCGCGATTTCGCGGCTCAAAGTGTTTCCGAACGGCTTTGAAATCTACGATGTCGGCATCCTGATCGCCCGCAAGGAAGCGATCAAAGGCGGCCTTAAAAGCCTGATCCGCTTCATTCGCGCCTTCCAGCTGCAATTGCTGGGGCCGCTCGGCCCGTTCTACGAGCCGCATTGGGACCGGCGCTACATCAAGTATTTCTCGCCGATCGAGTACGAGCGCTGCTGCGTGCGCGTGGCGGATATGATGGTGGCCAATCCGCACATCAAAGGCATCGCGGTGCCAAGCTGGTGGTACGACCCGCAGCTGGGCAAGATCTCGCCGGAGATGGCGTTCCTGCTGGATGTGCCCAAGGCAGGCGGCGCGCGCTTCATGGTGCTGGAAGGCTATAACCGCTATCTGCTTTCGGATGCGCTGGCGCACTCGCCGCTGCGCAAGGCCGCGCACGAGGCCGGCACGTACGATCCCAAAAGCATCATGATGGTGTGGCCGCGCGCCGCGATCATCGCCTGGGCGAACCGCGAACGCGCGCGCATCTTCGCCGATCAGAAATAGCTTTGCAGGCCGCCGCGGCGGCGCACATCCACCGTCGCGCAATGGAAGCTGCCGCCGAAGCGATAATTCTCGCGGAACGGAATCCCGATCGGGTCGAGCCCCCAGCTTTTCATCGCGTCGATCAGCGGCTTTTCGTTTTCTTCGACCACGACGCGCTTCTCATCTAGCGAAAGCACGTTCATCGAGAGCCACAGGAACGAGAGATAGCCTGGATCGTCCTTCGGGAAGGTCGAGCGCGGGGCCTCCACCAAATCCCAGCCGCCCTTCTTCAGGATGTCGGGCATGTATTTCAGCGGGCGATCGGGGTTGGTCATGATCAGGCCGGGGCGCAGCGGCACGAAGGTGGCGTCGATGTGCAGCGCGCGGTCATCCTCGAACTCAACGATGTGGAAATTGTACTTGCCGTCGAAATGGCGGCGCAGCCATTCCACGCCGAACCGGTTGGTGACGTGCGAGAGCTGGATGAACACGTCTCGCCCGCAGCGCGCCATGTCGGCCACGTCGAACAGCGGCTCGTATTCGGTGACGACGTATTCTTCGCCGCGCTTATAGTTCGGATTGAAGGCGCGGTCGTCCAGGCGCGGCTTGGGCGCGGTGGTCCAGCGGGCGCCTTGCTTGAAATAGTCCTTCACCAACTCGCGGTAGGCGAAGAATTCAAAATAGCGCGAGCGCATGGCCATCGTGGCTTCGAGGATTTCATCGCCGAACACGATCAGCACGTCGCGCGGATTGGCTTGGCAATTGCCGCCCGGCGAGGACCATTCGGGCGTGGAAAACGGCTTGTCGTGGCTGATCGCCTCGGGCCGGCGCACAATAGCGCCCTCGGCTTGCAACAGGCTCACGAACCCATCGAGCTGCACCTGCGCCTTGGCGTAGCTTTCCGGCGGCACGATTTTGCCGCCGGAGGCGCTATGATAAAGCTTTGAAGCGCGCACGTGCTCGGCCGGCTTCACCGCCTGCAAGCCGATTTCCCAAGGCAGGAAGGCCGACCCGTCGAGCACGCCGACGATCACTTCCTCCAACGGATCCCACTCGTTGTACGAGTTAACCACGCGCGTCTTTTGCGTGGCGGCGGCGGCGGTCTCCGTCATCAAAATTCTCTACTCGTGAAAGATTTAGCCCGGTTTCCGCATAGCGCGCGCGCGCCTGGCTCGCAACGGCGCGCCCCCATCGAGGGGCCGATCTCGCGCCATTGGCGTACCCCGCGCATTAACCGAGGGTTCCACGCCGGAAGAACATTTGCAATAACGCATCGCCACAAAGGGGAGTGGGCATGAGCACGAAGAACGGCTCAGCGCGGTGGATCGAAGCGGCGCGCGCCGCGATCGCACGATTTGGCGCGGGCCGCGCGCTGATGGCGGCGCTCATCGGCGTTGGCGTTGCGGGCCTCATGGCCGGGTATGGGATCAGCAAGATCGGTGTCGCGCAGCGGCTGAAGGATTTGGGCGCGGCCTTCACGCGCGATGTGCTGCATACCCCGCAAAAGGCGGTGTGGGAGCATTACGACACGCATCTCGGCGATTTTGAGTTTGTGCGTCTATCGCTTTTCCATGGTGAGGATGTGCCGCTCGCGGCCGTTGAAGACGTTGACGGGCACCTAGTGTTTTTGACGCAGCGCGGGCGCCTGAGCGAGCTAAACGGCGCCAACGAATTACATGACCTTGGGCTGCAGGCGCCCATGCATGCCGAGGAGGCGCTCGCCGCCAATCTGCATCAATTCAATCCGGACTATTTCCGCGCGCTCGATCTGCTCGCGATCGAAACCGCGCCACATGCGTTCGATCTCTATGTAAGCTTCGATCGCTACGACCCGGCGCGGCGCTGCTTTGAGGTTGTGGTCGATCGCCTGCGCATCGAGGCGACGCCCGCTGAGTTGCGCGTGCTCTCCGATTGGGAGGAAATCTACGCCACCCGCCCTTGCGCGCCCCCGCGCACCGGGGAGGCCGCGTTCATCGGCATCCAAAGCGGCGGCCGGCTTGTGCGCTACGATGCGCGCACCATCCTGCTTTCGGTCGGCGATCTGGAGTTCGATGGCGCGCCCTATCCGGGCGTGACTGAGCTTATCAACGCCCCGCAGGCTCCCGATTGGGATCTCGGCAAGATTATCGCCATCGACACTGAAACCGGGCGCGCGGCGCACTGGGCGCAGGGTTTCCGCAATCCGCAGGGCCTGCTTGTCGATAATACCGGACGCGTCTGGGAGACCGAGCACGGCCCCTATGGCGGCGATGAGATCAATCTGGTGGCGCGCGGCCATGATTACGGCTGGCCGACGGTGAGCTACGGCATGCGCTATGTGCCGCAAGGCCAAAACTGGCCGCTCAATCCCACCCATGGCGGGCACGAGGGCTTCGCGCGCCCCGCTTACGTATTCGTGCCATCCATCGGCATTTCCCAGTTGATTCAGCCTTCCGCCGAGGAGTTTCCGTTCTGGGAAAACGTGCTGCTGGTCACCTCCATGCGCGCGCGCAATCTCTACGCGGCCCGCGTCGATGGCGATCGCATCGTTTATGCCGAGCCGCTGCCGCTGGGCGAGCGGCTGCGCGACATCATCAGCCGTCCCAATGGCGAGATCGCCATCGTTACGGACCTTGGCTCGCTGATCCGCATCCGCGCGCCAACGGAAACCGACGACCACGCCCCGGTTCAGGTCGCCGACACGCGCGGCCGCCAAGCCGCACGGGTCAGCCCGGCCGCCGCGGGCGAGCGCGTTTTCGCCGCCAATTGCCAATCGTGCCACAGCCTGCAGGGCGCGCCAGACGTGGGGCCGGCGCTGGACGGCGTGATCGGGCGCGACGTCGCCTCGACGGACTTTTCCTACTCCGCCACACTTCGGGGCCAGCGCGGCGGCTGGACCCGCTCGCGCCTGGTGGATTTCCTGGAGCATCCCGAGAGCTACGAAGGCACGAGCATGCCTGCGACCCACCTCGACCACGAACAGGCCGAGCAAGTGGTGGCGTATCTTAACCGCGTTCAGCAGCATTGAACGCTAACCGGGGCGCCCGCTTGAGAGCGGCCGCCCCGCTATGATAGGTTGCCGGGGCGTGAGCGCACGCTTTTGGGGCGACGAAAATGCCGGAATTGGCCGAACCGTTTGTCGTTTTGCGCGGCGTGCTGGATCAGGGCGACATCGCCGTGCTGCGCGAGGCGTGCAAGGATCGCCTCAATCGCGACGGCATTCCCTGCTTTGCGATGCTCGATCGCCAGCAAACGCCCACCTATCAGAAGATCGTGCGCGTGCTGACCGAGGCGATCGGCGAACAGCTGAACTACCTCAACGATTTCTACATCTACACGGACGAGAGCTTCAAAACCAATTGGCACATGGACACCGAACTGTTCACGTTCGAATCCGCTATCAACGCCTGGATATTGCTCTCGCCCGATTCCGTGAACGGCCCGCTGGGCTTCATCGGCGACGTGAACGTCGATGCGGATCGCTACTTCCATAGCGTGAAGATCGAAGGCGACGACGCCACTTTCCGCAATTATCGCACCGGCAAATCCGAGCAGCGCTCGCTGGCCGAGATCGAAGCCAATCAGAGGCGCACGCCGCAGATTGAGCTGGGCGATATTCTCGTCATCAATCCCAAGCTCTTCCACCGCACCACGATCGACGCGCCCAAGCACGCGTTCGCGCTGAAATTCGTTTACGGCTCGGCGCGCAGGGGGTGCCTCTCGCCCAAGCAGGTGCCCTCGATGCTGTGGCCCGAGGTCAAAACCTTCAACGACGTGATCAACGCCTCGCCCACTTGGGATCATTTCCTCGACGGCCTGCGCCAGCAACTGACCACCGAGGACGGACGCGCCAAACTGAGTTCGGGCTTCTATCCCGAGAAATTCCCGCTCTATCGCGAGAAGGTGCAGGCGCTTTAGGCTCTTCCGGCCGCGCCCGGCTTGGGGCAAGACGCCCGCATGCATGACGTCATCATCATCGGCGCCGGCCACAACGGCCTGACCTGCGCAGCCTATCTGGCGCGGACGGGCCTTAAAGTGCTGGTGCTGGAGCGGCGCGGCGTGGTCGGCGGCGCGGCGGTGACGGAGGAATTCTTCCCCGGCTTCCGCAATTCGATGGCCGCCTACACGGTTTCGCTGCTGAATCCGCGCGTGATCGCCGACCTGGAGTTGGCGCGCCATGGCCTGCGCGTGGTGGAGCGCAAGGTTTCGAACTTCCTGCCGCTGCCGGGGGGCGATTACTTCATGTCCGCCCCGGGCGTGACGCAGGATCAGGTGGCGCGCTTCTCCAAGCGCGACGCCGCGCGCCTGCCCGAATACGAGCGGCGCCTCGAAGTGATCGCGGACGTGGTGCGCGCGCTGCTGCTGGAGCAACCGCCCAACCTGGTTGAGCACGGCCTGGTGCGCGGCGTCGAAGAAGCGCTGCGCGCGGCGAAGCTCGGCGGGCGGCTCAACCGGCTCGACATCACCGCCAAGCGCGATCTGCTCGATCTGTTCGCCAAATCCGCCGGCGAGTGGCTGGACGGGTGGTTTGAGAGCGACCCGATCAAAGCGCTGTTCGGCTTTGATTCCATCGTCGGCAATTATGCGAGCCCCTACACGCCCGGTTCGGCTTATGTGCTGCTGCATCACGTGTTCGGCGAGGTGAACGGCAAGAAGGGGCTGTGGGGCCACGCCATCGGCGGCATGGGCGCGATCACGCAAGCCATGGCGGCGTGCTGCCGTGAGCGCGGCGTGGAAATCCGCATCGAGGCGCCGGTGCAGGAAATCTTCGTCGATGACGATGGCGGCGCGCGCGGCGTGATTACCGAAGCGGGTGAGAAGCTCTACGCGCGCGCGGTGATCTCCAACCTCAACCCGAAGCTTACGTTTACGCGGCTCACGCCCGAAGACGCTCTGCCCGCCGATTTCCGTGAGCGCATCGCGCGCTTCAAGATCGGCTCGGGCACGTTCCGCATGAATGTAGCGCTTTCCGAATTGCCGCGCTTCACCGGCAAGCCGGAAGCGGGCGATCATCTCACCGCCGGCATCATCGTGGCGCCGACCTTGGCCTACATGGAGCGCGCGTACGATAGCGCGCGGGCGAAAGGCTGGTCCGACGCGCCGATCGTGGAGATGCTCATTCCATCCACGCTGGACGACAGCCTCGCCCCGCCGGGCAAACATGTGGCGAGCCTCTTCTGCCAGCACGTGCAGCCTGAGCTTTCGGGCGGGCGCAGCTGGGATGATCACAAGGAAGAAGTGGCCGATCTGATGATCGCCACAATAGATCAGCACGCGCCGGGCTTTGCCGCCTCGGTGTTGGGCCGGCAGGCGTTTTCCCCGCTCGATCTCGAACGCACGTTCGGCCTTGTCGGCGGCGACATCATGCACGGCGCGCTTTCGCTCGATCAGCTGTTCAGCGCGCGGCCCGTTCTGGGGCACGGCGATTATCGCACGCCGATCAAGCGGCTCTACCAATGCGGCTCGGGCACGCATCCGGGCGGGGGCGTCACCGGCGCGCCGGGGCACAATGCGGCCAAGGTCGTCGCGCGCGATCTGAACGCACGCTGACGCCCTCGCGCGCCGAAGGCGCGGAGGCGGGAGCGCAGCGTGCGCGCGCGGTTTTTTGCAAAGCTTTCGCTTTGCGGGACGAGCTCTTGTGCGTTCGCACGCTGCGCTCCCGCGATCGTTTATGCGTCAGCGTCATGTCCGGGGCGCGTGTTCAGCGCGTGGACGATCCAGCCAACG
>DAOMPU010000063.1:0-10098 GCA_035444925.1 Terricaulis sp.
AGTCAGATAAAGAATGCGCGACATTATGCGCCGCGCGCGTCCGCCTCGACCGCGCATTGCGCGAGGCTGGGCGCGGCGCCGCCGCGGCGCGCGCTTGGGTGCGCCTGCGCAAGCCGCATCTGGTTGCGGCTATCGGCGGTGAACAGCAGCAGCAACGCGCATTGCTCGTAGCGATAGGTCAGCGCCGCGCCCGCGCCATCCCTGCGCGTGATGTCCGGCGCGCCGAGCAGCGCCTCGATCTGCGCCTGCGTCGGTGCGTTTTCGCCGCCGGCCGCTTGCAGCACGGCCAGGCTGCGAGGGACGGGAACGCTTACGCTCTGCTCCTGCGCGGGCTCAGGCGCCTGCGCCGCAGGGGCGGTTACGCACGCGGCGAGCGCAAACAAAGCGGCAAGCGGAATAAAGCGTTTCATGGCCCGGACTTTGCCCGCCGAATCGCATCGCTGCAACTTGCCAGGGCCGCCGCAAGCCGCTTTAACCGCGCTTTCCTCAAGGCCGCTCCATGACCCAGACCCGCTACGACGTCGTCGCCGTCGGCAACGCCATTATCGACATTCTCAAGGTCGTGCCCGACACCTTCTTGGCGGACGAGGCGATCACCAAAGACGCGATGACGCTGATCGATGAGCCGCGCGCCGATCATTTGACCGCCGCCTTCGGCGCCGATGTCACGGTGGCGGCCGGCGGCTCGGCGGCGAACACGATGACGGGCGTGGCCAGCCTTGGCGGCAAAGCCGGCTATATCGGCAAGGTGGCGGGCGACGCGCTGGGCCAGCGTTTCACACACGAATTCCGCGCCGCGGGCGTCACCTTCAACACGCCGGCGCGCGCAAATCCGCCCGGCACCGCGCGCTGCCTCATCGCCGTGACGCCGGACGGCCATCGCTCGATGAACACATATCTGGGCGCCTCCACCCTGCTCGAGGGCGATGACATCGACGCCGCGCTGATCCGCGCCGGCAAGGTGACGTTTCTTGAGGGCTATCTGTTTGATCGCGACGAGGCCAAGGCCGCGTTCGTGCGCGCCGCGGAAATCGCGCGCGCGGCGGAGCGCCAAGTGGCGCTGACGCTCTCGGACACGTTCTGCGTGGATCGCCACCGCGACAGCTTCCGCCATCTCGTGGCCGGCCATATCGACATTCTGTTCTCGAACGAAGCCGAGATTCTTTCTCTGTATCAGAGCACCGACCTCGAAACGGCGCTGGCGGCGGCGCGCAAGGCCTGCCCTATCGTGATCGTGACGCGCGGCGATAAAGGCTCGCTGATCGCCACCGCGGATGAAACGGTCACCGTGCAGCCGATCCCCGTCAGCAAAGTGGTGGACACCACGGGCGCGGGCGATCTCTATGCGGCGGGCTTTTTGTTCGCGCATGCGCGCGGGCGCCCGCTGGCCGAGTGCGGCGCCATCGCCTCGTTGGCGGCGGCGGAAGTGATCAGCCACATGGGGCCGCGCCCCGAGCAGAATCTGCGCGGCCTTGCGCTTGAGCGCGGCTTTCGCGTCTGATCGCGCGATTATTCCGCCGGCGGCGCGCTTTCCATCGGCGCGATGCTGGGCCCGCCTTCGGCGATTTCTTCAACCGCCAACCCCGCCTCGCGCAGCAAGGCGGCCGCGCCCGGCGCGCTTGCAACGCGCACATGCGTGGCGCCCCAACGCTGCAGCGCCCAGAGCGCAGTTCGCACTTGTGCTTCATCCTCGGGTGAAAGCGTCTCCCCTTCCGGGGCGGGCAAGCTGGCGGCGAACGGCGGCACCAGCGCCACGCGCCATTCACGCTGGCTTTCCGCCAAGCGCTCTTCCTCGGCGCGATAGAGCGCGAGGTTTCCATCCGCCAGCGGCGCGACCGCGAAGTAAAGCGTCCGCGACGCGGGATCAGACCAGGCCGATATGGTCGGCACGCGCAGCGCACGGCGCACCGTCTCGACCGGGGCGGCCGTGTTGGTCTGCGGCGCGAGTGCAGATTCCACCAGCGCACGGACTTCCGCCCGTGTGTCGGTGGACACCAATTGCTGCAGGCGCACTTCCGGCGCGGAGTGGAGGCGCGCCTGCAGGCGTTCCGCCAATAGCGCTTCGGCGCCGTCAAGGTAGCGCTCCGACACCACGATCGCCTCGATGCGCGGACGCTGCAGGTTGCGCCAGCGCACATCCAGCTGCGCGATCGAGCCGCCGGAGGGCTCCAACATGGCGGTGATCTCGCGCCGCGCCGCCGTGATCGCCGATGTCTCAAGCGAAATGCGCCGCAAGGTGAGCGCCAGCGGCGTCACCAGTAGAAGCAGCGCAGCCAGCCCCGCAAAAATCAGCCGCCGCGTGATGCGCACTTGCCGGAACGGCCGCGCCACGCCGCGCAAGCGCGTGACCACGGCGAAAGCGAACGCGATCGCCGCCAAATTGGTCAGGAACAGCAGCAGCGCGCCGAACGCATAATCAAACCGCGCAACGGCGACGGAATAGCCAACGGTGGCGAGCGGCGGCATCAAAGCTGTGGCGATAGCAACACCGATCGCCGTCTCGCCGCGCCGGTGCACGGTGGCGTACCCGCCCGCCAGCCCTGAAAACAAAGCGACCGCCAAGTCCAGCAAAGTAGGCGCAGTGCGCGCGAGAATTTCCGGTGTGGCGTTGCGGATCGGGCTCAGGCCCGTGATCGCCATGCCGATCAGCAGGCCTACAAGGGCGCCGACGCCCACGGCGCGCGCCGCCTTGATGGTGCGCTCGCCATCAAGCGAGGCGATGCCGAACCCTAGCGCCGCGATCGGCCCCATCAGCGGCGACACCAGCATCGCCCCGATCACCACCGCGGCCGATGATTGCAGCAGACCCAAGGTGGCGATGCCGGCGGAAAGCGCGCTCATCAGCACGAACCGCTCGGTCAGCGCGCCCTCTTCGTCGATATGTTCGCGAACCGCCGTGACTTCTTCCGCCGGCAATTGCTGGAAGACCAGCCGGCGCAGGCGCTGTGCGCCCAGGCGCAAGAGCGCCCGCCAGCGCAGCGGCGCCGGGCGCTCTCCAGGGGAAGCAGAGGATTCTTCGCTCATACGTCCATTATCGGCGGCGATGTTTAACGCGCCGCCGCCTGAGCCATTAATAGACGGTTATAGGATGAAGCGCGAGAGGTCCGCGTTCTTGGCCAGATCGCCGACATTGGCTTTCACGTAAGCCTCATCGATGCGGATCGTTTCCCCTTTGCGGTCGGGCGCGGTGAAGCTCACTTCGTCGAGCAGGCGCTCCATCACGGTGTGCAGCCGGCGCGCGCCGATATTTTCTACGCTGGAATTCACCTCCGCCGCAATCTGCGCCAGCGCGGCGACCGCGTCTTCGGTGAAATCAAGCGTGACGCCCTCGGTGAGCATCAGCGCCTTATATTGCGTGACGAGGCTAGCCTCCGGCTCAGTGAGAATGCGGCGGAAATCCTCGCGCGTCAGCGCCTTCAGCTCAACGCGGATCGGCAGGCGGCCCTGCAGCTCCGGCAATAGGTCAGAAGGCTTGGCGATGTGAAAGGCGCCCGAGGCGATGAAGAGGATGTGGTCCGTTTTCACGGGGCCGTGCTTGGTGTTGACGATCGCGCCCTCGATCAGCGGCAAGAGATCGCGCTGCACGCCTTCGCGGCTGACATCGCCGCCGCCCACGCGCTCCGAGCGCGAGGCGATCTTGTCGATCTCATCAAGGAACACGATGCCGTCCTCGGCGGTGAGCGCCAGCGCCTCCTTCACCAGCGCGTCCTGATCGATGAGCTTATCGCTCTCTTCGCGCAGCAGCGGCTCGTAAGCCTCTTCCACGGTCATACGTACGCGCTTGGTGCGCCCGCCAAAGGCTTTGCCCAGCAGATCGCCCAGATTCATCATGCCCATGCCGGGCTGGCCCGGAATTTCCATGCCGCCGAGCGGGCTGGCGTTATCTGCGATGTCGATCTCCACCGCGCTTTGCGCCAATTCGCCATTGCGCAGCTTTTTGCGGAAGCTTTCGCGCGTGGCCGAGGAGGCGCCCTGCCCCACCAGCGCGTCCAGCACGCGCTCTTCGGCGCCCGCTTCGGCGCGGGCGCGCACTTCGCGGTGGCGCTTCTCGCGCGCCATGTTGAGCGCGACTTCCACCAGATCGCGCACGATCTGCTCCACGTCGCGCCCCACATAGCCGACTTCCGTGAACTTGGTGGCTTCCACTTTGAGGAACGGCGCGCCGGCGAGCTTGGCGAGGCGCCGCGCGATCTCGGTTTTGCCCACGCCCGTGGGGCCGATCATCAGGATGTTCTTGGGCGTGACTTCCTCGCGCAGCGCTTCGGGAACCTGCTTGCGCCGCCAGCGATTGCGCAAGGCGATGGCGACGGCGCGCTTGGCGTCGGCCTGGCCGACGATGAAGCGATCGAGCTCGGAAACGATTTCGCGGGGCGAGAAATGGGTCATTGCGCCCCCTGACTTAAGCGCCCGTACGGGCGGCGCAAGGCGTCAACTGGCCGCTCAGGCGCCGAGGCTTTCCACCGTCAGTTTGCCGTTGGTGTACACGCAAATGTCAGCGGCGATTTCCATGGCCTTGCGGGCGATGGCTTCGGGGTCTTCCTCGTGCGGGTAGAGCGCGCGGGCGGCGGCCAAGGCGTAATTGCCGCCAGAGCCGACGGCGATCACCTGATGCTCAGGTTCCAGCACGTCTCCTGAGCCGGTGAGCAGCAGCGTCTCGTCCTTATCGGCCACAATCAGCATGGCTTCGAGGCGCCGCAGCGCGCGATCGGTGCGCCAATCCTTGGCCAGCTCCACGCAAGCGCGGGCGAGCTGCGATGGAAACCGCTCCAGCTTCTTTTCCAGGCGCTCAAACAGCGAGAACGCATCCGCCGTGGCGCCGGCGAAGCCGACGATCACCGCGCCGCCCGCAAGCGTGCGCACCTTGCGCGCATTGCCCTTGAGGATGGTGGCGCCGGCGGAGACTTGGCCGTCCCCGGCGATAACGACACGGCCGTTTTTGCGCACGCACACGATCGTGGTGCCGTGCCAGGCTTCAGGTTCGCTCATGGTTCATGATTTGGCCGAGCGCGCGGCCAAGTTCAAGCGGCGTCGACGGCCGTGATTTCCTCGCCCGCCTGGCGGCGCAGCATTTCCGCGAATTCCGGCGCCGAGACCGCGGCGCCATAGAGGAAGCCCTGCACCCAATGGCAGCCGCGCTGGGCCATGAACGCCGCCTCCTCGCGCCGCTCCACCCCTTCGGCCACGATTTCGAGATCGAGCGTTTTGCCGAGCGCCAGGATCATCTCGATGATCGCCGCCGCCTGCGGATCGCCGCGCTCCAGGGCGCGCACGAATTGCTGGTCGATCTTGATCACGTCGAACGGCAAGCGCGAAAGCGCCGAGAGGCTGGAATGGCCGCAGCCAAAATCATCGATCGCCAGGCGCACGCCCGCTTCGCGCAGCGGCTGGATCAGATGCAGCGCCCGCTCGGGATCCTCCATGACCACGGATTCGGTGATCTCAAGCTCCAGGCGCTGGGGCGCAAGGCCTGCATGCTGCACAATGCGCAGCACGTTGTCCGCGAAGCGGTCGCTGCGGAATTGCAGCGCCGAGACGTTCACCGAAACATTGGTGTGATAGCCCGCGCGCGCCCAGGACGCGGCCTTCCAGCAGGCCTCGCGCATGATCGCATCAGACAAGACGCCGATCAGGCCGCTCTCTTCGGCCACGGGGATGAAACGGCCGGGGCTGATGATGGTGCGGTCCGGGCGCACCCAGCGCGCCAGCGCCTCGCACGCGCCGATCCGCCCATTGGCGAGATTGATCTTCGGCTGGAAGTAAGCGCGGAATTCGTTGTTTTCCAACGCGCCGCGCATTTCGCGCTCCAGCGTCAGGCGCGCCATCGCTTCGCGATCGAGCGATTGGGTGAACACTTTGAGCTTGCCGGGCGATTGCGCCGCCGCCCCCAGCGCCATACGCGCGTGGCGCAGCACCGCGTCCGCATCCTTGCCATCGCGCGGCGCGAGCGCGACGCCGCAGCAGGCGCCCAACGTGAATTTGTGGCCGCGCCATTCAAACGGCTGGTTGAGCGCCGCGTTCAGGTGCTGCGCAAAGCGCGCCGCATCGGCGGGCGAAACCAGGGCCGGCGCGAACACCGCGAACTCCACCTGGCCCACGCGCGCCGCCAGCGCAGGCGCTTCATCGCGGCCATTTAGCCGCACCAAGGCGTCCACGGTGCGCGTCGCAGCTGTAAGGCGCTCAGCCACCGTGCGCAGGAAGTCGCGTGTGGCGCTTGGATCGAGCATCTGCATCAGCTTGGGCAAACGCTGCAGCTCAAACACCGCGACCGCGCCCGCCTCCCCCGTGCTGTGCAGGATGCGATAATCCACCTCGCGCACGAAGCGATCGAAATTGGGCAATTGCGTCACCGGATCGACGAACGCCATCTCCTGCATGCGGCGCATGGATTCATCGAGACGCGCAATCATTCGATTGAACGCGCGGGCGAGGGTTTCGAACTCATCGCCCGTTTTGATCTCGAGCGGCGCCGATTGGCCATCCTTGCCGACGCTTTCCGCGAAACGGGCGAGCTGATCGAGCGGGGCGATCGTGGCGCGCACCAAGAACGCCACCAAAGGCAGCGCCACCAGCGCAAGCAGCGCAAGCAGCGTCAAAAACGGCGCGAGCGAAGCGAACGGATCGAAGCGATACGCCTGCGGCTGCCACATGCGCACAGCCACGCCCAGGCGCTCCTCGCCATGCGCGATCGGCGCCGCGACCGTGAGCACCCCGCCTTCGCGGGTATAAAGCTCGCGCCCTTCGCGCAGCGCGTCCGCCGCCAGGCGATCCATGATCGCGGTATCGGCGGCGTTGGCGCCAGCCTCCGCCAGCACGATCCCACGCGCATCGCGGATGGACAACGCGCGCACTTCCTCACGCTGCGTCGCGCCTTCGATCATGTAAGGCAGCACGTTGATTTGCCCGCGCGCGATCATCTCGCCGGCGCGCGAGGCAAGGTGGTTGGTGAGATCGTGCGTGATCGCCAATTGTTGGCGCGCGCCTTCGCGGTGCGCGCCGGCCAGCACGATGCCGACGCAGAGCGCCGCCGTCAGCGCCATGAGGCCCGTCGTCAGCAGCACCGCGCGCGCCGCCAGCCCGCGCGGGCGGCCGAACGAAGCAAAGCGCAGGAGAGACGACATAAAGGCCCTGGAACGAAAGCGCGCGCCGGCGCGCGCGAGGGCACTTTGGCCGCGCTTGGTTAGGATGCGCTGAAGGCGGCCTCAACGCTTCGTTCGCGTTGATGAACGCGGCGGTGAGAAAGCCTAATCCGGCGTCGCTGCGCGCTTAAGAAACACGTAATAGGCGCCAGCCCCGCCATGGCCGCGATGGGCCTGCGCGTAGCCGGAAATCAGCGCGCGCAAATCACGCTCGGCCAGCCAATCGGGCAGCGCGCGCTTGAGCGCCCCCTCCCCGCCGCGGCCAATTCCGGTGATGACGATTACGGTGCGATCGCCGCGCGCATGCGCCGCATGGAGAAAACGTCCCAAGGCCGTGCGCGCGGTCGCCAGCGTGTGGCCGTGCAGATCGAGGCTGGCGCCGATTTCCACCCGGCCGCGCCGCACACGCTTTTCGCCGCCGCGATCGGCGGGCGGCGCGGCGCCGGTGCGCGCTGGCTTGGGCGCAGCAGGCGCAGGGCGCGCCGCGCGTTTCGCTGCCGCCGGCGCGGCGGCGGCGGGCGCTTCCTCAATCGGCTCGGGCGGCAACGGCTTGCGCGTGCGCACGCCTTCGGCGACGCGGCGCCAGAGCTTCTTTTCGTCGGTGGTTAATTCGCGTTTGCGCTTGCTCACGCCGCGCTGACGCGGGCCAGACGCCAGTTCGGATCGGGCGAGCGCACGTCGCGCTCGAACGTCCATTTCTCGCGCGCATCGCGCACGCCGTGCGCGCCTTCGGCCAGCTCGGCCTCGAAGCGCACGGTGACGCGGGCGATATCGCCGGCGAGATCGGCATCGACAATCTCGCCGGTTTTCAGACGCACCAATTCGGGGCCCGGCTCGTTCTTGGCTTCGCGCGCGTCGATCGCGGCGACGTAAGATTGATTGACGCGCGGCGTCAGCATCGCAGCCAGCGTTTCACGATCGCCTTTGGCGAACGCGCCGACAATCATCTCGTACGCGCCGCGGGCGCCGACGATAAAATGCTCGACGTCAAATTGCGGGTCGGCCCGCACGATCGCCATCAGGCCCTCGCCGGCGGGGCCCGAAGCCATGGGCGCGGCGGGGATCGGGCGGCCATCCTGCTCGCGCGGCATTTCCCCTTGCGCGGGCGCGGGGCGCGGGGTCGGCCGCTCGGAATCCACGCGGCGGCCCAACGTGGTGTACAGGCGAAACAGCACAAAGCCGGCGATAAACGCCAGCACCGCATACTCGATCAGGGCCTGATCCACCGAAATCTGCTCCGCTTCTGCGCCAGCTTCCGCGCAATCCTGTTAAGATAGTGCCATTATCGGGCCATTGCCAGCGGGGCCTCCATTGCCGGGCGCCGCCCTGGCGTGTTAGCCCGCCCACCCTGCCCTAACGACGAGAGTCAGCGCATGACCATGCCGTCAGGCCCCGGCGAGAATCCGCCGGAATCTCCGCAGCTTCGGGTTCTTTCGCAGTACGTGAAAGAACTGTCATTCCGTAACGCTTTGGCTTCCGCCTCAGCGCAGGCCTACAACGAGCAGCCCGTGATCGACATGGGCGTTGAGGTAAAATCTCGCCCGATAGGCGACCGCGCCGAGGCGACCGAGGTTGATCTTTGCCTCAGCGTGCAGGCCCGCCGCGGCGAAGAGCCGATGTTCTCAGTCGAGCTGATTTATTCGGGCCTTTTCCAGTTCGTGAACGCCCAGCCGCAAGACATCGAGCCGATGGTCTGGATTGAATGCCCGCGGCTCTTGTTTCCGTTTGCGCGGGCGATCATGGCCGAGATCACGCGTGAAGGCGGCTATCCGCCGCTAATGATCAACCCGATCGATTTCACGCCGCTCTATTACGCCGAGCTGAAAGACCGCGAGGCGCGCGGCGCTGTGCCGCTCGGCGGCTAGCTTACCTTCTTCCAGAACGCCGCATCGCCCAGCTTTTCCACGAACGCCGCATGCGCGGCGGCTTCCGCATCGGTTAGCAGCGGCGCACGCGGCGCCGGCCGCTGCGGGCGCGCGGCGAACTGCACCGGCGCCGCGGCGCTGGCGGTTTCCGAAACCGGCTCATTATCGAACACCAGGCGCTGCTCGCGCCCGCCGCGCAGCTGCAGATACACTTCCGCCAGGATGCGCGAGTCCACCAGCGCGCCGTGCCCGCCGGGCCCCTTGCGCGAGGCGAGGTCAAAGCCATAGCGATCCAGCTGGAAGCGCTTGGCCAGCGCATCGAGCGAGCAGGACGCGCCGGGAAAGCGCTTGCGCGCGATCGGCAGCGTATCGACGAAGCGCGCGCTTGACAGCGCGGCGCGGCCGGCGCGCGCCAGCTCCGCGTTGATGAAACCTTCGTCGAACGCGGCGTTGTGCGCCACCAACGGCGCATCGCCGATGAAATCGAGGATCTGATCCGCCAGATCGGAAAAGCGCGGATGCTTGTCGAGGAATTCACGGCGCAGGCCGTGCACGCGCACCACTTCTTCGGGCACATCGCGTTCGGGGTTGATATAAAGGTGCAGCTCGCGCCCAGTGCGCTCAAGCCCCATCAGCTCGACAAAACCCACCTCCACCAGCCTATCCGGGCGCTCCGCGTGCAGCGGGTAAAGGCCGGTGGTTTCCGTATCGAAGATGATCTCGCGCATATATTCGGGGCTAAGCTGCTTCGCGCAGCACGTCCAGAACCGCGCGGACTTGGGCGCGCGTCTCTTCCAGTGAAACGCCGGTATCGATCACGAAATCCGCGCGCGCGCGCTTTTCGGTATCGGGCATCTGCCGCGCAAGGATTTGCTCGAATTTTTCAGGGCTCATGCCGGGGCGCGCCAGCACGCGCGCGCGCTGCACCTCGGCCGGGGCCGAGACGACGACGATCGTGTCGAACAAATCCGCGTTCTTGCCCTCCAGCAGCAGCGGAATATCAAACACCACCGCCTCTACGCCCTCGGCGCGCGCGGCTTCGGCGAAATCCACCTGCGCCTGGCGCACGAACGGATGCACGATCTGCTCAAGCCGCT
>DAOMPU010000064.1:0-10075 GCA_035444925.1 Terricaulis sp.
CGCCCCGGCTGTGCCGCCGCCCCCGCCGCCGCCCGTCAGCCCGCCGGTGTTTCCGCCGCTCGCGCCTCCGCATGCGCCTGGCGATTATCCGGCGCTGACCAGCCAGGAATTCACCGCCAATTGGGCCGTCGCCGGCACAAACGCGCAGGTGGCGTGGGCGCATGGCGCGACCGGCGAGGGGCAGCTGATCGGCGTGATCGATGATGGCATCCATCCCGAGCATCCGGAATTGGCGGGCCGCATCTCGCCCAACTCGATCGACATCGTGTCCAGCCGCAACGCGCTGGTGACCAACCAATCGCATGGCAGCGAACTCGCAGCGCTGATGGCGGGCAATTACGACGGTTCGCAAACCGTGGGCCTTGCCTTCGACGCCACAGTGCTGGCGATCCGCGCAGACAGCGCCACCGGCGGTTTCGCGGACGCTGATCTCGCCCGCGCCATCGATTACGCGCGCGCGCAAAATGTGGATGTGATCAATCTTTCGCTCGGCGGCGCTGGCACGAACTCGCAGCAATTGATCACCGCGATCACCAACGCGACGGCTGCCGGCATCATCATCGTCGTCTCGGCGGGCAATAGCGGCAATAGCGGCGCGACGCAGCCGAACAATCCCGGCTTTTTGGCCGCCAATCCTGCGGTGTCGAACGGCCTCATGCTGGTGGCGGGCGGGCTCAATTCGAACGGCACGCTCAATTCCGCGTCCAATCCGCCGGGCGCGACGCTCAATTCGTATTTGGTGGCGCCCGGCTGGGAAATCATCGTGCCGGATTTCGGCCCGGCTGGCCCGGTGCCGGGGTTTCAAACCTGCGGGCTTGGCCCCAACGGCGATCTCTGCCGCATCCAGGGCACGTCCTACGCCTCGCCCATGGTGGCCGCGGCGGTGGCGCTGGTGAAAGACGGCTTCCCGGGGCTGACGCCGGCGCAAGTGGTCGATCTGTTGCTGACCACCGCCGACGATTACGGCGCGCCCGGCGTGGACGCTGTTTTTGGCCGCGGCCGGCTAAATATCGGGCGCGCGTTCGAGCCCGTGGGCTCGCTCTCGGCGCCGCTGGCGGCGCTCGAAGTGACGCCCACCACGATCGTGGGCGCGCTCGGCCCCGCGTTCGGCGACGGCTTTGGCGCTTCTGGCGCGTGGAGCGTGGCCGGGTTCGATTATTACGACCGCACCTTCGCATTCGATCTCTCGCGCAACTGGCTCTCGGCGCCACGCGGGCTCGCGGCGGTGGCGCAGGCGCCGCATCTGTGGCGCAGCGAAGCGACGCGCCATGGCGTGCGCGTGCAGACCGCCTTCGCCGAAAGCGCTGCGCCAGATTCTCTGCGCACGCCCATCGCCGAGGCGGACCTGGTGCAGGACGCGATGCGCATCGAGGCGGAAATCGCGCCAGGCTTCACCGCCGCTTTCGCCGCCCATGGCGCGCGCGCGGCGTACGACGATAACGGCGTGGTCAGCCACCTCGATGCAGTGCAATCGGACATCTCGCTGCGTCTCACGCGCGAACTCGCGCCGGGTCTCAGCATTTCGCTGATCAACGAAAGTGGCCGCGCGCCTTCGGGACTTGCGTTCACGCCGGGTGTTGAGCGGGAAGCGACGGCGGCTCGCGCCAGCTTCAACCTGCCGCGCGCGGGATTGGATCTCACGCTCGGCCAGGTGCGCGAAGGCGAGGGCGTGCTGGGGCTGATCTGGTCCAATGCCTTTGGCGCCACGCCGGGCGGGGAGACGCGCTTTGCCGGTTTTGGCGCGCATTTCGATGTGTCGCCAACCTGGCGCCTTTCCGCTTCGGCGGAATTCGGCGTCGCTGAGATGGCCGGCGCTGGCTGGCTTGAAGTGGTCGATCCGCTACGCACGAGCGCGTTTTCGCTGCAAGCGCGCGCGACGCCCGTTTGGCTTGACGGCGCGCTGACCTTCTCGCTGGCGCAGCCGCTGCGCGTGGAGGATGGCCGGCTCGCCTTCATGGCGCCGACAGCGACGAAGTACGGGCGCCAAAGCTTGGACTACGCGCAGCGTGTGTTTTCACCCACGCCCTCGGGCCGGGAGCTGCGCTTTGGGCTCGGCTATTCTTATTGGCGCGGGCAAACGCTCTCGGCGTTCGGCGAGGCGTATTACGTGCTCGAGCCCGGCCATGTCGCCTATGCGGAGCCGGACGCGATTTTCCGCTTCGGCATCCGCGTCGCCAACTAATCGGCCGCTTCGCTTTCATCTGCCGTGCCGGCCTCGGCGGGCATGATGCGGATGTCGTTGATCACAACCGCGCCGGGCGCATCCGGTGTTTCGTTAATGGCGCGCAGGCCGAGCGCATCCACAGCCAAGCGCGCATCAAGCGCAAAGCGCGCCCGCCCACCCGCGGCGGAGAGCGCTTGCGTCTCCCAGTCCGAAGGCTCGATGCCTTGCAGGCTGACGGCGAGATGTGTGGCTGGATTGGTGCGCGGCAGCGTGTAGGCGACATCAACGATGACAGCGCGATTGTTCACGTGCCCCGCGCGCTCGGCGGCCAGCAGGATGCGCACGCCGCGATCGGCGGGCGAAGGCGGGGGCTGATTGGCCAGCACCTGAATGGTCAAACCTTCGCGCGACGTGGTGATGGTTTGCTCCGGGCTTGGATCAGGCGCGCCGAACGCGCGCCCGTTGAGCACAAGCGCCGCGCCGTCGATCTCGCCTGCAACGGCTTTGCCGCGCGGGTCGAGCATGCGCACCCATCCCGCCAGCGCCACGCCGGTGATCGCCAACACGGCGACCGCGACCAACACACCCTTTGTTTTCATACAGGAGCCTCATCGGCGCGCGCGCAGCCGTTCCGCCTTCAGATTTCAACCCTGGATACCATTGCGCACCGGCTCGGAACAAGCGTGGAGCGCTCGCGCGCTGCTTGGCCGTGTCACGAAAGCTGATCGGCCACGCGGATCAATTCCATATACGCCAGCATGATGTGATAAAACGAGCTGGCCGGCGCCGGCTCGGGCTTAAAGCCGCCATCGCCATGGCGGCGATCGCGCCAATGGCCTTGCGGAAACAGGTAGCTTTGCAGCGCCTGGCAGGCAGCAGCAGCAGCTGCTGCTGCTGCGGGGCTTTGCGTCGCTTCAAACTGCACCAGATTGGCCTTGAGGCGCTCGGTCTGCGGCCAAAGGCGCGCGCTCGGCGTGCGCGCGCCGCCGTCGGCCCAGACCTCGTCGATCGCGTAACCGGCGCTATCGAGCCCGTGCGTTTCGCCGAATGCGTGTAGGCGCGCTGCGATGCCGGCCATGTCCTCGCCGCCGAGGCGGTGGTGGCGATCGAGCAGCCAAGCCCATTCAAACTGATGGCCTGGCTCCACGATGCGCCCTTCATCGCCGGCGCGCGGGCTCCAATCGTCGTTGAAAAACTCCAGCAGCGCGCCCCAGCGCGGGCTGATCCAATGTGCGCGCATCAGCGCGACGATCGCGCCGGCGCGCTGCAGGCATTGCGCGGCGCCCGTCGCTTCGTGCAGCGCCAGCTGCGCTTCCAGCATGTGCATGTGCGGGTTTTGCCGGCGCGGCGGCGCGGGCGCGTGCTCGCCTTCATGCAAGCCGCCGAGCGGATGGGCCCAGTGCGCGAACGTCCAGTCGGAAAGCGCGTGTGCGGCGGCGAGAAGATCGTCGCGATCCAGCGCGCGCCCGGCATGCGCGAGCGCGAAAATGATGAAGGCTGCGTCGTAAAGATCGCGCCGGCTATCGCGCACGCGACCGTCATCGCCCAGCACGTGCGCAGAGCCGCCGTCGGCGCGCAGGCCATGCTGGAGCAGCACGTCCGCGCCGGCGCTCGCCGCCTCGCGCCATGGCCCGTCCCAGCCTAAGCGCCCGGCCGCCGCATAGACGAAAGCCTGCCGCGCTTGTGCGCGCACGCGGCGCGGGCCCGCCAGCGGCTGCGCGTTTGCATCGAGGCTCTCGAAAAAGCACGCCGCCGCGCGGTCAAATCCGGTTTCCCACCAAAGCGGCAGCGCCGCCTCGAACAGCCAAATCTTGGCTTCGGCGGCCCGCGCTTTAAGAGCGAGAACGCTGGCGGAGAGCGGAGAGATTTGCGCGGACAAAACTTCTTGCTGCCTATGCTCAATTATGCCCAACGCGCGCGCCCGGCGCCACCGCGCTTTGGCGCATGCCGAACAGCGCTGCGGTCAAGCCGGCGGCGATCAGGATGGTGGCGTTCCACCATTCTTGCCACGCGCCGAAGCTGATATTGGCGATCACGCCCACAGCGCCCAGCACGCCGCAACTGGCCGCCGCCAGCGTGCGCTCGCCGGCCACGGCGCGGCTGAGCGCGCGAGCGCCAAACAGAAGGCACGCCGCCGCCAGGACGGCGCCCACGGCGCCGGTTTCGTACCAGATGTGCAGGCTGGCGCTGTGCGGGTGCAGCGGGATCGCGGAAACCGTATGCCCCTGCACGACGATTTCGCCCGTGTCGGCGCGCGAGGCGTCGAGGCCATGGCCAAGCCAGGGGCGCTCGGCGATGCGGGCGCTGACATAGCGCCAGATTTCCGTGCGCGCGATCCACGAGTACGGCGCGCCGCCGCCGGCCAGAACCTGCGCAATTAAAGGCGAGATAAGGGGCGCGGCCAGCAGCCATAGCGTCCACACGGCGTTGATGGCGTAAATCCCAAGCCGCGGCGCCGCATAGCCGAGGCCGAACGCCAGCGCGCCCACCAGGAACGCGAGGATGTTTGCGGTTTGCCCGAACTGCATCGCCAACGCGGCCGCGATGATGAGCGCAAGCGCCGCCGCCCGCCGCGCGCCGCGCAACGTAAGCCAGCCCGCGCCCGCCCAGATCAAAGCGGTCAGCACCGCCGCGCCGCGCCCAGGATTGCCGGCGAGTTGCCAGGTCAGCAGGCCGGGATTGGCGGCGCGGTTGAGCGGCATGTCGGCGGCCGCTTCGATCGCCAGCAGCGCGGCGAGCACCACGATCGCCGCGAGCCCGGCGAACATCGTCAGGTGCGGCGCCGCGCCCGCGCCGCGCGCGAATAAAAGCCCGGTAGCCAAGGTCAGCGCAAAGCGCAGCGCCTGCTGCGCGTCGTCATAAGGAGACCAGAGCGCGCTGAGCGCCAGCCACGCAGTGAAGAGCGCGAGCAGCACAAGCCACCCCGGCGGCCGCGTAAGATCCGCGCGCAGCAAAGAAGGCCGGATCGAGGCCGCGCCCGCAAGCCCCAGCAGCGGCGCCAGCGCCAGCCCGCCGCCGGCGGCTGCCGCGGGCGTCAGCGCAAACAGCGCCGCGCGCGCGAAGCCGCCGAAATCGACGCGGGCGGGCGCGCTCATACGCGGTGATACTCCCGGTACCAATCGACGAAACGCTGCACTCCAACTTCAATCGGCGTGCGCGGAGCGAAATCCACGTCGCGCGCGAGGTCATCGACATCGGCGTAGGTGGCGGGCACGTCGCCCGGCTGCATCGGCAGCATGTTCTTGATCGCTTCAACGCCGAGCGCGCGCTCAAGCACGGCGATCAATTCGCCGAGCTGCACGGGCGCGTGATTGCCGATATTGTAGAGGCGATAGGGCGCGGCGGCGCTGGCGGGATCGGGCGCGTCGCTGCGCCAGCCGGGATTTGGCGCGGCGATGCGATCGCCCACGCGCACGACGCCCTCCACCACATCATCGATATAGGTGAAGTCGCGCTCCATCGCGCCGTTGTTGAACACGTTGATCGGCTCACCCGCGAGCATCGCGCGCGTAAACAGGTAAAGCGCCATGTCCGGGCGCCCCCAGGGCCCATAGACGGTGAAGAAGCGCAAGCCCGTCGCCGGCACGCCGTAAAGGTGTGCGTAGGTATGGGCCATCAGCTCGTTGGCCTTCTTGGTGGCCGCGTAGAGCGAGACGGGATGATCGGTGTGATGGTGCGTGCTGAACGGCACTTGCGTATTGGCGCCATAAACCGAGCTTGAGGAAGCGAACACCAGATGGCCGATGCGATGATGGCGGCAGCCTTCGAGCACATTCAAAAATCCGCTGACGTTTGAGCTGACATAGGCCTCCGGGTTCACCAGCGAATAGCGCACGCCGGCCTGAGCGCCCATGTTGAACACGATGTCGAATTTGTGCGCGGCGAACAGGGCGCGCATGCCTTCGCTGTCGGTCAGGTCGAGGCGCTGAAAGGTGAAGCCCACGCGGCCTTCAAGCTGCGCGAGGCGCGCCTCTTTGAGCGTGACGTCATAATAATCGTTCAGATTGTCGATGCCGATGACGGTGCGGCCCTCGCGCAAAAGCCGCTCGGCCAGATGGTAGCCGATAAAGCCCGCGACCCCGGTCACCAGGACAGTGCTCATAAAGTGCCTTCTCCGCGCCCCTGCATGTGGGTAGGGCGCGCCGACGCCAAAATCAATCAGGCGGCCGGCTTGGATTATGGGGCCGTGCGCAGAATGCGCGCGACGATCAGTTCGGCGGCGTCCACGGCGTCCATATGCGCCGCATCAATGTGAATCTCAGGCGCCTCCGGGGGCTCGTAAGGGGAGTCGATGCCGGTAAAATTGGCCAGCAGCCCCGCGCGCGCCTTTTTGTAGAGCCCCTTTGGATCGCGCTGCTCCGCCACCGCGAGCGGCGCATCGACGAACACTTCAAAAAATTCACCCTCGGCCGCGCATGCGCGCGCCATGGCGCGCTCCTCGCGGAAGGGCGAGATCAGCGCCGCCAGCACGATCAGCCCTGCGTCGCTGGCCAAGCGCGCCACTTCGGCGACCCGGCGCACATTCTCCACACGATCGGCTTGCGTGAAGCCGAGATCGCGGTTGAGCCCATGGCGGAGGTTGTCGCCGTCCAGCAGCAGCGTGTGCTTGCCCAAAGCGTGCAGTTTTTTCTCGACCAGATTGGCGATGGTGGATTTGCCCGCGCCGGAAAGCCCGGTGAACCAAACGATCGCCGGGCGCTGGCCCATCACCTGCGCACGCGCCTCGCGGCTCACTTCGGTGCTTTGCCAATGAATGTTGTGCGCGCGGCGCAGGGGAAAGCGCAGCATGCCTGCCGCCACGGTGGCGTTGGAGCTGCGATCGATCAGGATAAAGCAGCCGGTTTCGCGGTTCTCTTCATATGTATCGAACGGCGCCGGCGCATCGAGTGCGAGGTTCACGGTGGCGATTTCGTTGAGCTGAAGCTGCTTGGCGGGGCTCGGCGTCAACGTATCGGGATCGAGCGTGTGCTTGATCTCGGTGACGGCCGCGCCGAGCGTGCGCGCGCCAATCTTCAGGAGATAGCGCCGGCCAGGCAGCAGCGGCGCCTCCCCCATCCAAGCCAAGGCAGCTTGAAACTGATCGGCGGTTTCGCACGGCGCATCGGCGGCGGCGATCATGTCGCCGCGCGAGCAATCGATGTCGCGGTCGAAGGTGAGTGCCACGGATTGGCCTGCGCGGGCTTCTTCCAAGTCGCCGTCAGCGGTGACGATGCGGGCGATGTTAGCGCTATGACCGGCGGGCAGAATGCGCACCGCATCGCCAGGGCGCACGCCGCCCGATGCAATGCGCCCCGCGTAGAAGCGCGATGCCTCCGTGCGACTCACCCATTGCACGGCCATACGCAGCGGCTTGCCCGCCAGCGGATCGTCGATCGGCGCATCCTCTAGGTAGGTGAGCAGGCTTGGCCCGCGATACCAGGGCGTCGCCGCGCTCGGCGTGACGATGTTGTCGCCGGCGCGCCCGGAGGTGGGGATGGCGATGATGTCGCTGAGGCCCGCGCGCGCCGCAAATGGCGCGAACGCGGCGACGATCCCCGCGAACACGGCTTCATCATAGCCCGCCAGATCCATTTTGGTGACGACCAGCACCGCGCGGCGCACGCCCATCAGGCCAACCAGCGCCGCGTGCCGGCGCGTTTGCGTCAGCACGCCTTTGCGCGCGTCCACCAGGATCAGCGCGAGGTCGGCGGTGGAGGCGCCGGTGATCATGTTGCGCGTGTATTGCTCGTGGCCCGGCGTGTCGGCGGCGATGAAGCCGCGCTTGGCGGTGGAGAAATAGCGATAGGCGACGTCGATCGTGATGCCTTGCTCCCGCTCGGCGGCGAGCCCATCGGCCAGCAGCGCATAATCGAGCCCTTCGCCGCGGCGTGAATCTTCTTCCAGTTGACGGCGCTGATCTTCCGGCACGCAGCCGGCGTCATAGAGCAGGCGCCCCAGCAGCGTGGACTTGCCGTCATCCACCGAGCCGCAGGTGATGAAGCGCAGGAGATCGCCGGCCATCAGAAATAGCCCTCGCGCTTTTTCTTCTCCATCGAGGCGCCCTGATCGAAATCGATCACGCGGCCTTGGCGTTCGCTGAAGGCGGCGCTTTCCAACTCGGCGATCACCGCATCGAGCGTCTGCGCCGCGCTTTCGATCGCGCCAGTCAGCGGATAGCAGCCGAGCGTGCGGAAGCGCACTTGGCGCATTTGCGGCGTTTCCCCAGCCGCCAGCGGCAGGCGCGCATCATCGACCATGATCAAAGCCGCGCCGCGCTGCACGACAGGGCGCGGCGCAGCGAAGTAAAGCGGAACGACAGGGATGGCTTCCTGGCGGATGTAGCGCCACACGTCGAGCTCGGTCCAGTTCGAGAGCGGGAATACGCGCAGGCTTTCGCCCGCATTGAGCCGCGTATTGTAAAGGCTCCAAAGCTCGGGCCGCTGCTGCTTGGGATCCCAGGCATGGCTGCTGCTGCGGAACGAGAAAATACGCTCCTTGGCGCGGCTTTTTTCTTCATCGCGCCGTGCCCCGCCGAAGGCGACATCGAAGCCATGAAGATCGAGCGCCTGTTTCAGCGCGGCCGTTTTGAGCAGATCGGTGTGCACGGCCGAGCCGTGCGAGATGGGCCCAACCCCTTCGGCCAAAGCCGCTTCGTTTTTGTGGATGAGCAGATCAAAGCCAAGCGCCGCCGCCTGCGCATCGCGGTGCGCGTACATCGCCCGGAACTTCCAGGTGGTGTCGATGTGCAAAAGCGGAAAGGGCGGCTTGGCGGGGTAGAAGGCTTTGACCGCAAGATGCGCCATCACGGCGCTGTCTTTGCCGATGGAATAGAGCATCACCGGGCGCGCCGCTTCCGCGGCGGCCTCACGCAGAATGTGGATCGCCTCGGCTTCAAGGCGCGCCAGGCGCGTCAGGAGGCCTGGCATGGGCGGGCCCAATCATGGCGGCGGCGGCGCGTCATGGCGATGCCATCGCCCTAGTCCGCCTCCCGGTCAAGCGCCGCGCGACCATCGCGCCGCGTGCGGACTCAGTGCGAGATCGGGGTAATGCGGATTTGGGTGATTTCCACGCTGCCGCCTTGATTTGGCGTCTCGCTGATCGCCCGCAGGCCGATCGCGTTAACCTCAAACTCGGTGTGCGCCTCAAACGTCAGTTTGCCGGTTTCCTGGGTTACCCTATGGATGATCCATCGCGCCGGGCCGATGCCTTGCAGGCTGACGGCGATCGCCGACGCCGCAGGCGCGGGGCGCCAATAGGCCTGCGAAGGCTGATGCTCGATCTCAACCAGCACCATCTTGTCATCGATGAAGGCCGCGTCCTCGGGCGAAAGCAGCACGCGCACGCCGCGCTCAGCGGGCGTCGGCAGGGGCTGATCGGGGCGCACTTCGATGCGCAGCGCGCGCTCGGGCGTGACGGTGACGGTCTGCTCGGGGCTGGGATCGGGGAAGCGGAAGGCGTCGCCTTTCAGCACCAGCGTGCGTCCCTGCATCACCCCCGGCACGTAGGCGCCGCGCGGATCGAGCATGCTGGGGGCGAACACGAAGAACGCCGCCAGCAGGACCACGATCCCAATCAGAATACGAACCAAAAGATCACCGATGTCGCCGCGGCCGCCAGCCGGGCGCTTCGATACCAGCGGCGCGCGCAAAAGCAACTGCGCTTCCGCACGCGCCTACGGGGTGATATGGGAGCGCTTGCGCTGCCCGAGCAGGACTTGAATTCGCCGTGCCCCAGCTGGGTTCCCGCCTTAGCGTCATCATCCCTACGTTTGAGCGGCCCGAAGCGACGGCGCGCGCCGTTGCGAGCGCTCTGGAGCAGGATTTGGCGCTTGAAGTGCTGGTCGTGGATGACGGCTCACGCACGCCCTTTGCGATCGGCGATGGCGCTCCCAACGTCAAAATCATTCGGCTCGGGGAAAACATGGGTCCGGCT
>DAOMPU010000065.1:0-8685 GCA_035444925.1 Terricaulis sp.
GCTTTCGCTCTCGGCGCGCGGCGGGCGTGGGCCGCTGACCTGGTACGCCGAAGGCGCGCGCGTGGAGAGCGAACCCACCAGCGGGCGCGCCATCTGGCGCCCGCGCGCGCCGGGCTTTTACACCGTCACCGTGGTGGATGCGGATGGCGCGCGCGTGTCCACGCGCGTGCGCATCCGCAATGCGGGGTAGGCGATGCAGGTTCTGATCGGCGGGGCGCTTTATTTCGCGCTGGTGTTTGTCGCGGCGTTCGCGTTCGGCGTGGCGCGCACGCTCTGGATTGCGCCGGCGTTGGGCGAGACGCTGGCGGTGGCGCTGGAGGCGCCGTTGCTGCTTTGCGCCGTGTTTTTTTCCGCGCGCTTCACTTTGCGGCGCATCGCCGTCCCGCGCACGGGCGCGCATCTTTTCGCCATGAGCCTGTTCGGCCTTGTGCTGCAGCAGGGCGCGGAGATGGCGCTGGTCTACGCCGAGGGCGAAACGCTCGCCCAGCAATGGGCGTATTACCAAACGCCGGCGGGGCTCATTTTCTGGGGCATTCTGCTCGCGTTTGTGTTCATGCCCTGGCTCTTGCGCAAAACGAAAAGCGCGGCCCGGTGAGGGGCCGCGCTTGGTAACTCTGATCAACGCCGCTGACGAGGCGGGCAGGCTCGCGTTCAAGCGATGATCAAAGCGATCGGGATGATCACCGCAAACGCCAAGGGCGCGATCAGCGCCACCGCAGCGAGCACGAAGATCGATTTTATCTCCCTCATGGCGCCCTCCTTGGCTGGCGTTGCGGCGAAAGCCGACGCGTTGAATTTAAGCGCGCCGCGCCCGGGTTCATGTGACGTGCGTAACGCGGAAAGCAAAAGGCGCGGATCCTAAGGGGGGAGAGAGGGATCCGCGCCTTCGCACCGTCGTCGCCCTTGCAGCAGGGGGATGGGCTTTAGGCGACGATCTGAGCGGCTTGATGAAGGCTCGCATAGGCGATGGGCGCGAAAAGCACGATCGCCGCGAGGATGGCGATGAACTTTTTCATGGCCGTATGCACCTCTATCTGGGTTGATGGATTAAGCGAAAATCTGCGCGGCTTGCAGCATCAGCGCGACCGCGAGCGGCGCGAACAGAACGAAAGCGGCGGAGAGCGTGGCGATCTTGGTCATTTGTTTTTCCTTTCGGCGAAGCGTTGCTGCGTTCTTGACCTTAAGATGCCGCGCCTATGTTTCTCGGATGCGTCGGCGCTGAAATTATTTCGTCGTTTGTCGATGAATCTTGCGCAATCAACGCAACGCCTTTCACGCAAAGCAAAAGCGCGGACCCGGGGGAGGGTCCGCGCTTGCTCTTTGATCGTAGCCTTGGGTGGCAGGCGGGTTAGGCGACGATCTGCGAAGCTTGCAGCAACAAAGCGGCGGCGACGGGGGCGAACAAAACGAACGCGGCGGCGATGGAGAAAAACTTGGTCATGGAAGGCATCCCTCAGTGTGTTGTGTCGGCGTTTGATTGAGAGATGCCGCCGCCCGCGGCTTTGGATGCGCGCCGGAGAAAAAATCGCGCAAGGCATGCATGCGAAATGCGGGGTGCGTCCGCGCAAACAAAAAGGCGCGGACCTGGCGGGGTCCGCGCCTTCCTGATTTTGACCGCCGCGGGCGGGTTTGGGGGATCAAGCAGCGGTCAAAACGATGTCGTTAGGAACGCTGTAAACCTTGAGCCCGCCCGCGCTGCATTTACTGTGACCCAGGTCACAGCGCGGCGGGGCTTTACCGGGTCCGGCTTGGCGGCGTGGGCGGCTCAGGCGGTTCCGGCGGGGCGGGCGGGGGCTCAAACCGGATGCGGCTGTCGCCATTGGCGTCGCTGGCGTCGAAGAAGCGCAGCTGCTGGGCCCGGAACTCCTCGCGGGAGAGCGCGCCGTCGCCGTTGAGATCGGCTTCGTCGGCATTGGCGATCGCCATGATGAACATGGGCGGACGCGGCGGGCGCGGCGGCAGGGGCGCTTCGGGCGGCTCGGGGTGATGGGCGCCGCCGGTGCGCTGAATGATGATGGTGCGGTTTTCATCGCCTTCCAGCCGTTCGACATGGCGCTCCACCAGCCGCTCGGCCCGGCGCTCGGAACGTTCGATTTCCCGCTCGGCGCGGCGGGCTTCGCGTTCGGCGTGGCGGGCGGCGCGTGCGGCGTCGCGTTCGGCCCGGCGGGCCTCGCCGTCGGCGGGGGTGAGGCGGCCGTCATTGTTTTCGTCCAGCTGGGCGAAGAGGCGGTCCGCGGCGGCGCTGGCTTCGGCGCGCGTGATCCAGCCGTCATTGTCGGCGTCGAACGCGATTTCTGGGCCGCCGCCGTGGCGGATCACGACGCGGTCCTGGGCGTAAGCCGCCGCTGCCGCCGTAAGCACCGCTGCGGCGCAACCGAGCGCGAGAACGTATCGTTTCATGGTGAATTCCCTCTGGAGGCCGCTGCGGCCGTGTGCGGGCGCTTATGAAAGGCCGGCGTTGCCCGCGTGCGTCAGCGCTGAAACATTGCCGCAACAGGGCGCCCCTATCGCTCCGCCGCTTGGAGATGACATGCGCCCCATTCCACGCCCCCGCGCCCTGTTCGCCCGCACGCGGCGCGCTTACCATGAGCACGATGG
Source organism: Terricaulis sp. (assembly GCA_035444925.1). Taxonomy (GTDB): domain Bacteria; phylum Pseudomonadota; class Alphaproteobacteria; order Caulobacterales; family Aquidulcibacteraceae; genus Vitreimonas. The sequence continues at coordinate 2,599 of DAOMPU010000065.1, forward strand.
CCGAGCCCCTTTCGCAGCCCCGCGTCCTGATCGTTGATGACGATCCGGAAATCCGCAACGGCCTCGCCGACGTGTTCGCGCGCGCCGGCTTTGCGCCGCTGGTGGCGGGCGACGTGCCGGCGATGGAGCGGACGCTGGAAAAAGAAGCGGTCGATCTCATCGTGCTTGATCTGATGATGCCGGGGGAGGACGGGCTTTCGGCCTGCAAGCGGCTCTCCGGCGCGCGCCGGGCGCCCATCATCATGCTCTCGGCGCTGGGCGATGATGCGGACCGCATCGTCGGGCTTGAGATCGGCGCCGATGATTATCTGGCCAAGCCCTGCAACCCGCGCGAACTGGTTGCGCGTGCGCGCGCGGTGCTGCGCCGCGCGAAAGACAAGGGCGAGGATGCGCCGAGCGGCGATTCGGTGCGCTTTGCGGGCTTTCGCCTCGACGTGGCGCGCCGCGAGCTGCACGATCCGGACGGCGTGGTGATCCCGCTTTCGGCTGGCGAGTTTCGCTTGCTGCGCGCCTTCGTGGAGCATCCGCGCCGCGTGCTCAGCCGCGAACAATTGCTCGATTACGCGTTCGCCAACGATAGCGAAATATTCGATCGCGCGGTGGACGTGCAGGTCTCGCGCCTGCGCCGCAAGCTGGAGCGCCCGGGCGCGCCCGAGATCGTGCGCACCGTGCGCGGCGAGGGCTATATGTTTGATGTAAAGCCCACATGATTGCGCGCGCCGGCCTGCCGATTGCCGCTTATCTTGCAACGCTGGTGGCGTTGGCGTTGGCGGCGGCGTTTGTGGCCGTGGTGGCGATCGTGCTGTGGCTGCCGCCGCGCCCGCCGGACGTGATGCGCGCGGACGTGGTGAGCGATTACTTCACCGCCGGGTATGATCACGTCACCGCCACGGGGCGCACTATCAATGACGAAATGGATTGGAGCATCCGCCGCACCGCGCCGGGCGAGAAGGGCGTGCCGCGCGCGGTGATGTCCACTCAGCACCAGCTCGCCGGCCGGCTGCGCCTGCATCCCGACCAGGTGCGCATCACCGCGGCGAAAATCACGCGCAGCGACGTAATGGTGTTCCGCGTGCGCGATGCGGAGGCCGAAGCGCATGCGCGCCACGCCGAGATCGCCGCGCGCGAGGCGGCGCGCGAGGCTGAACGCGAAATGCAGCAGGCGGCGCGGGAAGCGGCGCGCGAAATGCGCGAGGTCGCGCGTGAGGCGCGAGAACGCCGGCGCGAGGCCGAGCGGAATCTGCGTGACGCGCAACGTGAAAATGATCTCGGCGCGATCGAAATTCATCGCGAAGCCATCCGCGCCGCCGAAGAAGCCGCCGCGGAGGCGGCGCGCGAAGCGGCCGAGGCGATGCGTTCGGTGGAAGTGCGCGTGATTGCGCCGCCCGCGCCAACCCCGCCCACGCCCGGCGCCGCCGCGACGCCGCCTGAACCGCCCGAGCCGCCCGAAGCGCCGCTGTTTGCGCCGGCGCCGGTGGGCGTGCTGCTGATTTCGGGTTTCGAAATCGCCGCGCAATTGCCCGATGGCCGCTGGCTCGTAATGCAGCAGGGGCGCAATTGGGCCGAGATCGGCTGGATTTGGCGCACGGTGTTCATCATCGCCGCGGCGCTGGCGGTGGTGTCGCTCATCTCGCTGTTGATCGCGCGTCGGCTGACGCGCCCGATCCGCAATTTCTCCGAAGCGGTGCAGGCGGTTGGCGTCAATCCGCAGAACGAGCCGGTGCGCGAAGAAGGCCCGGCCGAGTTGCGCGGCGCTGCGCGCGCGGTGAACACGATGCAGGCGCGCCTGCGCGCGCTGATCGCCGATCGCACCAAGACGTTGGCGGCTGTCGCGCATGACATGCGCACGCCTCTGATGCGCCTGCGGCTGCAGGCCGAGCACGTGGCGCCTGAGCAGCGCGAGAAGATGGCGCGCGAGATCGAGGAGGTCGAGGCGCTGGTGGCCAGCTTCATCGCCTTCGCGCGCGACGATCCGGCCGAAGAGGCGCGCGTGCGGCTCGATCTCGCGGCGCTGCTGCAAAGCGTGGCGGACGATCATTGCGAAGCGGGGCGCGATGTTGCGTATGCGGGCGAAGAGCGCGTGATCATCACCGGGCAATCGCTGGGCCTCAAGCGCGTGTTCACCAACCTCGTCGATAACGCGCTGAAATACGGCCAGCGCGCGCGCGTCGCGCTGCGCCGTGAAGAGGGCGCGGTGATCGTGGACGTGGAGGATGACGGCCCCGGCATCCCCGCCGCGCAGCGCGAGACCGTGTTTGAGCCGTTCGTGCGGCTCAACGAAGCAGGCACGCGCGGTGCGGGCCTCGGCCTTGCCGCCGCCCGCTCGATCGCGCGCGCGCATGGCGGCGATATTGCGATCCTTGATGCGGAAAAGGGTGCGAAGCTCCGCGTGACGCTGCCGGGCTGAGTCCTCCCGCAGAGCGGGCGGCTATCCTCCCATTTCGCCATTCCGGGTAGGTTGAAGCGCGTCACGTATCAGCGGCTCGACCTTCAGTTTAAGGATGTCCACCAAGTCTGGGTCCATAAACTGATACTCGTCCGGCACATCCAGCACGTGCAGGCTCTTGTAGCGGACTTCATCGCGATACTCGGCCTTTATCCGGGAGCGATGCTTCTCTTCCATCACCAGGATGAGGTCCGCCCATCGCAGATCCGCCACGCTCAATCGGCGCCGGGCGCTTTTGCTCGTTCCAGCTGATCTGGCCTCGACGCCGGCATAGGCTTTCCAAACGCGCTCCGCCGTGGGGCTGCGCCATTGATTGCGGCTGCAGATAAAAAGCACGCGCAGGGGATCGGCATCGGCCATGAGCTTCAACCATTCCTTCCGCGGCCACGGCATGCCCAATTGTTGGGCGCGGTGATGTTTGACGCTTCTCAAATAGAGAAGCTTCCAGGATTTTTCACGTTTATCGTGGTGATGCTTCGGCTGCGCGCGACGATGCATTGCATTCGTGGCGCGCCGCCATGCTGACGAGCGTTTGTTTTGCATTGGACTTCTCTGTGTCGGCGGGTCAGCAGCCGCGGCGCCACGGAAGTTGCGATTGTTTAGCTCAGCGGGGCGGAGCCATCAAGTGCTTCACATGCGGCCCGCTCATTCGCTGCCGCGAAAGCGGCCGTCGCCTTCTTCGGTGACCAGCACCACGTTTGGATTCTCGGTGGCCGCTTCTTCGAACAGGCCGATATCCAAATCTTCTTGCGGCTCGGTCCCGCGCAGGGGCGCGGCGACGCGTTCGGCGAGTTCGATGCGCTCAACCGGCGCCAGCGGGGCCGCGACGCCCGGCGCATGCATCGGGCGCCAGAACACGATCGACACCGCGAACTTGCGCTCGCGCTCGACGATTTCGGCAAGGCCGTTGCGCACGCGATCGCCCCAGCGGCGCATCAGCGATTTATGATCCTTGTAAAGCTGGGGCAGCGCTTCTTGCGTGAGTTCGGCCGGGGTTTCCAAAAGCGCGCGCGCTTCTTCGGGCGTGCGGGCGTGGCCGAGCGGCTTTTTGACGGCGGCCTCGGCGCTGCGCGCCACCGGCGCGGGCGGGGCCGGGCGCCAATACCGCATGGTCACGCGCCAGGCGCCGTCACGGTATTGCAGCTCATAGAGGCCCGATCCGTAGAGTTCGGGCACGGCGGCTTCGGCGGCGGCGGGGCTCTCGAACGCCTCGGGCAGATCCTCCACGGCCATGAAAACGGGGCCGCCGGCCAGGGTGGTGGCCTCGTCCTCCGTGCGGGCGCGCGGCGCGTCCGGGTTGCGCGCCGCCGCCAAATTCGCGGCTAGGGGGAACATGATCATGCGCCCGTTCGGGCCTTCTCCGCGACCTTGTCCACTGGGGCCCGCATCATCGCCTTGTCATCGGGGGGGGCCAAGCTAAGACACTTATGTCGGATAAAAACGGTGGGGAGCCAAGCATGTTGCATCGTCGCTGGAGTTTGGCCGCGCTGGTTTTGGCGCCGCTGGCGGCGCTGGCGGCGTGCAGCCAGGTCTCCGAGATCGTCGAGCGCGTGACCGGGCGGACGGAAGCCGTCGGCCCCGCGCCGCTGGAGGATGTGTCGCTGGAGGCGCGCGCGCTTTCGGGCGCGGTGCAGCCGATGGAAGATATCGCCGCGCTCCTGGCGCCGGAGCCGCTGCTGGTGGCGCCGGGCGAGATCATCGTCGGCGCGCGCGTGGAGGAGGCGCTGGATGACGCCGCCCAGCGCATGGGCCTCGCCAGCAATTTCGTGCGCACGCTGCGCGCCAGCGGCATGGAGGCGCTGGAGCAATTGCCGCCCGCGGTGATGGAGCAGGTGCGCGCGCGCGCCGAAACGGAGGCCGCGGGCGCGGCGCGCTCGGCCGCGATTGACGTGCTGGGGCGCCTTGGCGTTGAAGGCGAAATCCAAACCCGCCCGGGCGGGGTGGTGACGATCAACCTGGCGGCGGGCGCGAGCCCCACGGCGCTGCGCTTTGCGCAGCAAACGCAAGCCGCCGCGAGCGAGGAAATCCCGAGCGCGGTGGAATGGAGCGAAACCGATCGCTGCCCGCGCATCGTCACGCAAGGCCAGCTCGAAAGCGATCTGGCGTTGGCGATGCGCTGCGCGATCGCGCGCCTTTCGGCGGCGCGCCAGTTTGAGTTCGTGGAGCCGAACTATATCGCAAGCGGGGGCTTCACGCTGCCGCCGCGCCGGCGCGAAAACCAAACGCCCCCGCCCGCAGAGCAGCCGGGAACGACCCCGCCCGCCACCACGCCGAGCACGCCCGCGCCGACGACGCCGGCTGAGCCCGTGGAAGTGCGCGGCGGCATGCCGAACGATCCGCTGCTGGCGCTGCAATGGCATTTCCGCCCGCGCGGGAGCGAAGAAGGCCAATCGCCCGGCGGGGCGGGCTTTACGAGCTTCTGGCAAGCCAATTTCGTCGGCTCGCGCGGCGTGCGCATCGCCGTGCTCGATACCGGGCTCGATACTTCGCACCCCGATATCCGCAATTCGCAAAACGTGGCGGACGGCGCGGACATGATCACCAATCCCGAACGCGGCGGCGATGGCGACGGGGTGGACAACGACGCCAGCGACGCCGGCGATCGCTGCGGCGCGGCGACGGAGAATTCGTATCACGGCACGCATGTGGCCGGCACGATCGGCGCGGCCACCACGAATGACCGCATTGGCGTGGCCGGCGGCGCGTGGGACGTGACGGTGATTCCGGTGCGCGTGCTGGGCCGCTGCGGCGGCGAGCTGGCGGATATCGTTTCCGGCATTCGCTGGGCGGCGGGGCTCGCGCCGGTGACGACGGCCGCTGGCACGCAGCTGGTCAATCGCAATCCGGCCGACATCATCAATATGAGCCTCACCATCAATGCGCCGTGCCCCGCTTCGCTGCAGGCGGCGATCGATGCGGCGGCCGCGCGCGGCGTCGTCGTTGTGGTGGCGGCGGGCAACAAGGCCGATCAGGCGGTGCGCTACGCGCCGGCGAACTGCAACAACGTGCTGGTGGTGGCTTCAGGCGATGCGCGCGGGCAGCTGGCGTTCTATTCGAACTTTGGCCCGGAAGTGGATCTGATCGCGCCGGGCGGGGATGTATTTGCCGATAGCGATAATGACGGGCGCCCCGACGGCGTGCTCTCCACCCGCACCACGCAAACCGGCTGCTATGATCCGGTGAACCGTAGCTCGACCGAGCAATGCTATTACTCGTTCCAGCAGGGCACATCGATGGCGGCGCCGCACGTTTCGGCGGCGCTGGCGCTGCTGGCTTCGCAATCGGGCTTGCGCGGGCAGCAATTGCGCGATGCGCTGATCACGCGCGCGGTGGCGCCGCATGGCGAGAATTTCGGCCAGATCGAGTGCGCGCGTTCGCGCAACGCCGTGCCGCTTACCGCCGGCTCGGCCACCTGCATGCGGCCCAGCGGATCGGGCGCGCTGGACCTGACGCGGGCGCTGCAATGAGGTGGCGCGCGCTATCCGGCTGCGATAGGCTCGCCCCATGAGTTTTTCCGCCATGCGCCATTGGGGCATCGGAGCGAGCGCGGCGCTGATCGTCGGCGCGCTGGCTTTCTCGTTTACCGCGCCGGCGCCCGTGGCGCTGGCCCAGCCTGCGCAGACGCAAGCGCCCGTCGCGCG